>JBOIAH010000075.1:0-8567 GCA_050739055.1 Steroidobacteraceae bacterium
TCCTGATCGTTCTCGCGGGGGCGCTGGTGTGGGGAGCGATCTTCATCAGCCACGACTCTGCTTGCGGCGCGGCGCCGGTGCTCGCCAACCAGACGAACCTGATGAAGGCCATCGTCTACCGTTGCTACGGCTCACCGGACGTCCTGAAGCTCGAGGACGTCGGGAAGCCGACCGCTGCCGACGATCAACTCCTGGTCAGGGTTCACGCGGCGTCCGTCAATCCGCTCGACTGGCACTTCATGAGAGGTACCCCGTACCTCGTGCGCACGCAGACCGGGTTTGGCAAACCCGAGAGTCCCCGGCTGGGCGTTGACTTTGCCGGGACGGTAGAAGCGGTCGGCAAGAACGTAAAGCAGTTCAAGCCCGGCGACGAGGTCTACGGCGGTGCGGATGGCGCATTCGCCGAGTACCTGACGGTGCGCGAACAGGGCGCGGTAGCGCTGAAGCCTTCCAACATGACCTTTGAGCAGGCAGCTTCCGTCCCCATCGCGGCGCTCACCGCATTACAGGCGCTGCGCGACGCGGGGCGGATTCAGCCCGGGCAGAGGGTCCTGATCAACGGCGCCTCCGGCGGCGTGGGCACGTTCGCCGTGCAGATCGCCAAGTCCCGCGGTGCGGAGGTGACCGGCGTATGCAGTACCAGGAATGTCGAGATAGTCCGCGCGCTCGGCGCCGATCACGTGATCGACTACACGCGGGAAGACTTTACCCAGAGCGGGCAACGCTACGACCTGATCCTCGACACCGTCGGGAATCGCTCGTTGTTGGAATCCCGGCATGCGTTGAGCCCCAGGGGCATCTTCGTCGTCATCGGAGGGCAAAGCACCGACAATTGGGTCGCGCCCATGGGCAGGTTCATCGACGCATGGATTTTGTCGCATTTCGTAGACCAGAAGTTCCTGCCGTTTCTGGCGCACCTGACCCATGCGGACCTGGCGGTCCTGGGCGACCTCATGCAGGCCGGAAAGCTCACGCCGGTCATCGACCGGAGCTACAGTCTGAGTAACGTTCCGGAAGCGCTCCGGTATCTGGAAAAAGGGCACGCTCGGGGAAAGGTAGTGATCAGTGTTGAATCGGCCGGCACCTGACGGCGCGCTCACCGAGCGCACCTCGAGGTGATCCCATGTCAAAGATCGAAGAAAAACTGCGCAGCCTGGGGCTGAATCTTCCGCCTCAGGTCCGGCTGCCCCCGGGAGTGGTCCTTCCCTTTCAGTTCGTCCGCGTCACCGGCCAGCGGGCGCTGATCTCTGGCCACGGACCTCAGCAGCCCGACGGCTCCTTCGCCGAGCCGTTCGGCAAGCTCGGGCGGGAGGTCTCGTTCGACGAAGGCTATGCGGCCGCGCGCCTGACGGCGCTGTCGATGCTTGGAAGCCTCAAACGGACCCTGGGCGACCTGGACCGGATAGCGGCGTGGTCGCGCGTGTTCGGCATGGTCAACTCGGCGCCCGGTTTCCACCGACAGCCAGGCGTCATCAACGGATTCTCCGATCTCATTCTCGAAGTGTTCGGCCCGGAAGCCGGCGCTCATAGCCGCAGCGCGGTTGGCATGGCGGAGCTTCCTTTCAACATTCCAGTGGAAATCGAGGGCGAGGTCGAGCTCATTCACCGCTGACGCGTCCCCGGGAGGGAAACCGGCGGCCGGGGCGCCGCTCATTCCGGCGTGCCGCGCGAATCCCAGCACGCAGCATGCCCGCGCCCGCACGGCTACTGCGCTTCCGCCTTGATCGGGCGGCTCATCAGCTCGCGCACCGCATCCTTGGGCGGCAGGCCCTCGTACAGCACCCGGTACACCACGTCGCACAACGGCATTTCCACCCCCGCCCGCGCCGCGACCAGGCGGATGGCATGCGCTGCGGCGAAGCCCTCGACCGACTGGCCGATGTGCGCGAGGGCGGCCTGCGCGCTCACTCCCGCGGCGAGCAGCAGCCCGAAGCGCCGGTTGCGGGACTGATCGTCGGTGCAGGTGAGCACCAGGTCCCCGAGCCCCGCGAGCCCCATGAAGGTGTCGGCCTGCGCGCCGAGCGCGACCCCGAGCCGCGTCATTTCCTTCAGCCCGCGGGTGATGAGCGCGACGCGGGTGTTGGCGCCGAAGCCGAGCCCGTCGGACAGCCCGGCGCCGACGGCGAGCGCGTTCTTGACCGCCCCGCCGATCTCCACGCCCACGATGTCGGCGGATGTGTAGGCGCGGAAGTTCCCCGAGCTGAGCTCACGGGCGAGCGCCTCAGCGTAGGCCGCATCGGTGGAGGCGATGGTCATGGCGGTCGGCAACCCCGCCCCGACCTCGCGCGCGAAGGTGGGACCGGACAGGACCGCGACCCGCCGCTCGGGCCCGAGCACCTCGCGCGCGATCTGGTGCGGCAGCTTGCCGCTGTCCTGCTCGAAGCCCTTGGTGGCCCACGCGACGTGCATGCCGCGCTGCAGATGCGGGGCGAGCTCGCGCAGCAGCGCGCGGAATGCCGGGCTGGGAACGACGATCAGGACATCGCGCGCCCCGGCGAGCGCCGCCGGCAGCTGCGCCTCGACTTCGAGCGAGTCGGGGAACGGCGCCGTGGGTAGATAGCGTTCGTTGCGGCGGCGGAGCGCAGCCTGCGCGAGCTGCCCGGGGTCGCGGCCCCACAGCCGCACCGCGCGCCCGCCGCGCGCGAACTGGATGGCGAGCGCCGTGCCCCATGAGCCCGCGCCGAGCACGGCGAGCGGAGCGTGCGGCGCCCGTGCGGTCATCGGTGCGGTCCGGCCCGGAGCACGGCGTGTTTTTTTTCCGCCAACCGTCAGTTGGCTTGCTGCGCGGGCTGCCCCTGGTTCGCGGCGTACAGCGCCTCGAAGTTCACCGGCGGCAGCAGAAATTGCGGAAACCCGCCCTGGCTGACGAGCTGGGATACGGCGCTGCGCGCGTACGGGAACAGCACTCCGGGGCAGATGGTACTGACGGCGCGCTTGAGGTCCGCCTCCGCGAGGTTGCGCATCACGAACAGGCCCGCCTGCTTCACCTCGACCAGGAACACGGTGGCGTCGTTCTGCTTGGCCGACACGGTCACCGTCAGCACGACCTCGCGCAGTTCCGGCGAGAGCGTGCTCGCCCCGGTCTGCAGGTCGAGATTGATCTGCGGGTTCCAGCTGCCCTCCACGCGCGGGCCGTTCGGCGCCTCGTACGAGCAGTCCTTCAGGTAGACGGTCTGCAGCGAGAGTACCGGAGCATCCCCCGGCGTGTCGGGCGCCGGCGTCTCGCCGGTTGTCTCATTGACCATGATCTAAGCTCCGTGTTTCAACATGGGATCCAGTCGGCCGGCCGCATCGAGTGCGTACAGCTCGTCGGATCCGCCGACACGCTGATCGCCGATGAAAATCTGCGGTACGGTGCTGCCACCTCCGCGTGCCATCATCTCGCTGCGCGCTGCGGGCACCGCGTCCACGTCGATCTCCGTGAACGCGACGCCCTTCCTGGTCAGCAGCTCGCGCGCCCGCGCGCAGTACGGGCACCAGTCCGTCACATAAATCACGACCTCGCGTGCGCTCACGGCAGCCGCCCCGAGAGGGCCCTTCAGGCCCGCGACAGGGGCAGGTTGTCGGCGCGCCAGGCGGCGAGCCCGCCGCGCAGCGTGAACGCCCGGGTGAAGCCCTGGGCTGCGAGCTGGCGTCTTGCTGCGGTGCTCGCCGAGCCCGTATCGTCGTACACCACGACGGCCTTTTCCTTATGCTTCTTCAAGGTGTCGGCGGCGTTCAGCAGCTGCTCGCCGCTCATCTGGCGGGCCCCCGTGAGGTGGCCCGCCTGGTATTGCTCCGCGGGACGCAGGTCGAGCAGCATCGCCCCCTGGTTCATCAGGCGGATCAGCTCCTGCGGCGACACTGAGACGAGACCCTCCGAGCGCGCCCGCATCTCGTATACAGCGATGAGCGCCGCGATCACGGCGGTCGCGGTCGCGAGCCAGGGGTGGTGGCTGACGTATTCGAGGACGCGGTCCATGGGGCAGCAAGGCCGCAGGGGCGAAAAAGGGCGCGCATTATAGCGCCCCTATGCATTTCGGCACCCCGCGCCGCCCGCTCCTCAGGCCCCGGGCCTGCGCGCTGTCCGTGGCGCTCTTGCTGCTGGCCGGGCCGGTGGCCGGGGCGCCGGAACGGCCGCAGGCGGACGCCCGCAAGGCCGAAGCGGAGCTGCAGGCGGTCAAGTCCGAGATCGAACGGGTCACGCGCCAGGTGAGCGCCGAGCAGGTGGAGCGCGATCGGCTGACGCGCGACCTGCGCAGCGCGGAGCTCTCGGTGGGCCGGGCCCGGGAGACCCTCGCCGAGGTGCGTCGCCAGCGCGCCGAACACGCCAGGCGCCGCGCCGCGCTCGCCGCCGAACAGCGCGAGCGCCAGGCGCAGCTCGACAAGAATCGCGCCGAGCTGGCCGGCCAGATGCGCGCCGCGTACCTCATCGGCCGCCAGGAGCCGCTGAAGCTGCTGCTGAACCAGCAGGACCCGGCGCTCGCCGGGCGCATGTTCGCCTACTACGGCTACTTCGGACGCGCCCGCGCCGGGCAGATCAAGCTCATCGAAGACGATGTGCAGCGCATCGCCGAGCTCGGCAGCGAGCTCGACGCCGAGGATGCGCAGCTCGCGCTGCTCGAGCAGCAGCAGCGCGCGCAACTTGTCCAGCTCGAGCACTCGCGCGCCCAGCGCTCGCACGTGCTCGCGGGGCTGGAAGCCGAATCCCGCACCCGCGCGCAGAATCTCGAGCGCCTGCGCAGCCAGCAGGCGGGGCTCGAGAAGCTGCTGCGGGAGCTGCGCGCGGCCATGGCGCGCTTTCCGCTGGAAGCCAACGATGCGTTCGCGCACCTGCGCGGCAAGCTCGCCTGGCCGGTGAGCGGGCGTCTGGTGGCGCGCTTCGGGGAGGCGCGCGCGGGCGGGGTGCGCTGGGACGGGGTGCTGGTGGCGACCGAGCGCGGGGCAGCGGTGAAGGCCGTGTGCGCCGGAAGGGTCATCTACGCGGACTGGCTGCCGGGGCTGGGACTGCTCGCCATCGTCGATCATGGCGACGGGTACCTGAGCCTCTACGGGCATAACGAGCGGCTCTACAAGGCGGCCGGCGAGCGGGTCGCGGCCGGGGACACCCTCGCCGCGGCGGGTGACAGCGGGGGCAGCAGCCGGCCGGAGCTGTATTTCGAGATCCGCAAGGGCGGCAAGCCCGTGGACCCCCGCCCCTGGTTCAGGGCCGCGGATCCGTAGAAAACCCCGGGATCTGCGCGCCGATGTGACTGCGGTCAACCTTTTGCGCAACCGGATCGCGCAACGGGCCGATTCGCCAACTCGCGCAAGGATCTAAGGGCGACATGAGAGCAATGGTGTCGCCTGCCCCACGCAAACCCTCGGGAAAGTGGCGACCGGATGAGTGCGCCCCAAGCAAGTGATCCGCCCGCCGGGCCGTCCGCCGGCCGGTTCGAGCCGTACCTGCGCCTGGTGCGCTCGCTCCTGCCCCGGGCCACGAGCGTCGCGGTATTCGCCCCCCGGGGGGAGCTCTTGTGGTCCTCCGAGACCATGACGGGGCCGGATCTGATCAACGTGGTCGAAGACGCGCTGATGGGCGCGCGCTCGAACGAGAGCGGCGCCGGCCAGCTGCGTACGCTCGCCGGCAACCTGCCCGTCTACCTGTGCTCACTGCGCTCGGACTCCGGGGGCCTGCTCGCCATCATGGCGGTCGTGTGCCGTCCCGAGGCAAGCGACAAGAGGCCCGCTGACTTCTCCTTCGCGCAGTCGCTACTGTCGCCGGCGCTCGAGTGCCTGCGGCGCGAGCTCATCGCGATCGCGACCATCGAGGAGCTGAACGGCACCGTGGCGGAGCTCAACCGCGATCTGGGCCTGCTGCTGACGCACGGGGCGGACGAGCAGCCCGCCGGCGCCAACGATCTGCAGCTGCTGCTGCAGCAGACCATCGAGCACCTGCGCGCCTGCACCGGGGCGATGCTGGTTCCGGAAAAGAACCTCACCCTGCTGCGCTCCGGCACCAGCTCCCCGGCCGATGCGCGCTACCTCACCAAGGCGCACCGGCGGCTGCTGTCGCTCGCGCAGGCTCAGCAGACTCCGGTCATCGTCAACGAAATCGGGGCGTCGGCTCCCGACACTTACCCCTACCGCGTGCTGTGCTGCGCGCTGCGCTCGCGCGTCGGGCGCTGCCTGGGCATGCTCGTGCTGCTGCGCGACGAGAGCGGCGAGTCCTTCACGCAGCGCGACGCGCACATCGCCCAGATCCTCGCCCGCAAGGCGCTCGACATCATCGAGAGCAGCTACGACGCGCTCTCCGGCCTGTACACCCGCCCGGCGTTCGAGTGCCGCCTGGCCGCGGTCCTAACCGACGGCAAGACCGCGCAGCCGTGGAGCGCGCTGTACATCGACGTCGACCAGCTGCACGCCATCAACGAGAAGGCCGGCATGCACGTCGGGGACTCGGTGCTCGGGCAGCTCGGGGAGCTGGTGCGCAGGCGCCTGCCGCCCGGGGCGTTCGGCGCGCGCATTTCCGGCGACCGCTTCGCGGTACTGCTGCCGGCGCAGATCCAGGATGCCGAGCGCTTCGCGCAGGCACTGCGCGCGGGTGCCGAGCAGCTGGTGCCGAACCCGGGCGAATCGCGCCCGCCGGTGTCGGTCAGCGTCGGGGTCGCCCTGCTGGATCCCGCCGGCGGGGAGCTCGCGCACGTGCTGGCCGCCGCCGAGAGCGCCTGCAAGGCCGCCAAGGACCGCGGCCGCAACCGCGTCGAGGTCTACGAGTCGAGCGACGCGAGCATCGTGCGCCGCTATGCGGACATCAGCATCGCGGCGCAGCTGCGCGAGGCGATCGATGCCGGCCGCCTGCGCCTGGATGCGCAGCTGATCCTGCCGTTCTCCGCCGCCGAGAGCGCCCGCCCGCACTACGAGCTGCTGCTGCGCATGATCGGCGACGACGGGCAGACCATGGGACCGGACAGCTTCCTGTCGGCCGCGGCCCGCTACCAGCTGATGCCGGTGATCGACCGCTGGGTGGTCAATCACGTGGTGGATGCGCTGCGCCCGCGCGCCGGGGTGCTCGAGGGCAAGGCGCTCGGCTTCACCATCAACTTCTCCGGGCAATCGCTCGACGACGAGACCTTCGCCGACTTTCTCATCGAGCGCATCGGCGGCAGCGGCCTGGATCCGGACCTGTTCTGCTTCGAGCTCACCGAGAACGCCACGGTCGCGCACCTGGCGCGCGCCGAGGGGCTGATGCGGCGCCTGCGGCACCTGGGCTGCGGGGTGGCGCTCGATGATTTCGGCACCGGACTGTCCTCGCTCTCCTGCCTGCGCCAGCTGCCGATCACCATGCTGAAGATCGACGGCAGCTTCATCCGCGACGTCCTCAGGGATCCGCGCGCCGAGGCGATGGTGCGCGCGATCGCGGAACTTGCCCGCAGCATGTCGATCACGACCGTCGCCGAATACATCGAGACCGAGGCGATCAGCGACCATGTCGCGGAACTCGGCGTCGACTACGGACAGGGTTTTGCCATCGGCAGGCCGATACCGCTCGCCGAGCTGCTCGCCGAATTGCCGCTGCCGAGTGAGACGGCCGGGGAGCCAGGCGCACGCGACGACGTCATGTGGTACGCGGGCGCCGCGCCCTGAACGCAGAGCTTGCGCGCATGTCGATTCGCTCGCGGACCCTGATTGCCCTCATCGCCGGAGTGATCCTCGGCTTTTGCGGGGCCCTCACCACCGGGGTGCTCGCCGAGCGCCCGGCGGACGCCGCGCATTTTGCCGGCCGCGCGACGACGCTGCCCTGGGAAGAGGCCAGCCTGTTCGCGGAAGTCTACCAGCGCATCAAGCGCGACTACGTCGCCGACGTCGACGACCACACCCTGATGGAGCAGGCGGTGCGCGGCATGGTCGCCGCGCTCGACCCGCATTCGGCGTACCTCGACAGCGAGGAGTTCGAGGAGATTCGCCTGAGCACCATGGGGTCCTATCCCGGGGTGGGCATCCAGGTCGTTGCCGACGACGGCGTGGTGAAGATCCTGCGGCCCATCGACGGCTCCCCCGCGCAGCGCGCGGGCCTTGCGCCCGGCGATGAGATCGTGAAAATCGACGGCGCCGATATCGGCGCGGACCTCGCCGGCGCCATCGCGCGCATGCGCGGCGCCTCGGGCAGCACGGTGAAGCTCACTGTGCGGCGCGCCGGGGTTCCGGGGTTGATCGAGTACACCCTGCGCCGCGCGCAGGTGGAGGTTCGCAGTGTCATGCAGCGCACGTTGGAGCCGGGCTACGGGTACCTGCGCATCACGAGCTTCAGCGAGACGACTCCCGAGGATGTCTACCGGGCCGTATTGCAGCTAAAACGAGACAATCCTTCAGGAATCAAGGGTCTTGTGCTCGATTTGAGAGACAATCCCGGAGGCGTATTGGAATCGGGCGTGACGGTGGCCGATGACTTTCTCGAGCAGGGCGTCATTGTCACAGCCGACGGACGGACCCCCGAGGCGCGCTTCCGGATGGACGCGACGGCCGGAGACCTCATCGACGGCGCCCCGCTGGTGGTGCTCGTGAACGGCGGGACGGCCTCGGCCTCCGAGATCGTCGCCGGCGCGCTG
>JBOIAH010000076.1:0-2383 GCA_050739055.1 Steroidobacteraceae bacterium
GCTGAAGGAGCACCCATGCTCGGCTACTACGCGCGTCTTGCGGTCCGTAGCTTCGGTCGCAATCCCGGGATCACCGCCCTCATGGTGCTCGCGGTCGCCCTCGGCATCGCGGTCTGCATCATGACGCTCACCGTGTTCCACGCGATGTCGGGCAATCCCATCTGGTGGAAGAGCGATCGCCTGTACGCGGTGACCATGGACAACTGGGACCCGAACCAGCCCTTCGACAAGCGCTATCCCAACCTGCCGCCGCCCCTCCTGACCTACAAGGACACGCAGTACCTGGCGCGTTCCGGCATCCCCGAGCGCAAGGTGGTCATGTACACCGTGGATGCCACCCTCAGCGGCGCCGGGGCGGCGCCGCTGCGCGTCAATACGCGCATGACGACCGGCGACTTCTTCGCCATGTTCGAGGTACCGTTCCTGTACGGCGGCGGCTGGAGCGCGGCCGCGGACAACCCGCCGCAGCCGAGCATCGTGCTGTCGCGCGAGACCAACGAGAAGCTCTTCGGCGACGTCAACAGCGTCGGCCGCGTGCTGCACTGGAACGATCATGAGTTCCGCGTGGTGGGCGTGCTCGATGACTGGTTCCCGCGCCCGCACTTCTACGACCTCAACGGCGGGAGCTTCGATCCGCCCGAGGACGCCTACGTGCCCTTCGCCTGGGGTCCGGCCCTCGAGCTGCAGAGCAGCGGCGACACCGACTGCTGGGCGCCCGGAGTCATCAACAACGAGAAGGATTTTCTCGCCTCCGAGTGCGTGTGGCTCGAGATGTGGGTGGAGCTGCCCGACCGCGCCGCACGCACCCGCATGCAGACCCTGCTGGACAACTACTGGTCCGAGCAGCACCGCGCCGGCCGCTTCCCGCGGCCGCGCGACAACCGCCTCACGGACGTCGCGCAGTGGCTGCGCGACAACCGGGTGGTCGACAACGACAACCGCGTACTCGTGGGGCTGGCGTTCGCTTTCCTCGCGGTGTGCCTCATCAACACCGTGGGACTGCTGCTCGCCAAGTTCCTGAACGCGGCCCCGGTGACCGGCGTGCGCCGCGCGCTCGGCGCCAGCCGCCGCCAGGTCTTCGCCCAGCACCTCGTGGAGGTCGCGATCCTGGCGGCGCTCGGCGCCGCGCTCGGCTGCGGGCTTGCCGTGCTGGGCCTCGCCGCAGTGCACCACATGTACGCCGCGGCCCATCTTGGGCACCGCGGCGGCTACCAGGAGCTTACGCACTTCGACACGGTCGGCGTCATCTGGGCGGTCGTGCTCGCGATCGTCGCTACGCTTACCGCGGGCCTCTATCCCGCCTGGCGAGTCGGCCGGATGTCCCCGGCGGTTTATCTCAAGAGCCAGTAGGGGAAGCGACCATGAACCTTCACATCCGTCCGATCCTCTCGGCCCTGCTGCGCAACCGCACGGGCGCCGTGCTGGTCGCACTGCAGGTCGCGATCGCGCTCGCAGTGCTGGTGAACGCGCTCTACATCGTCATGCAGCGCATCGAGAAGATGGGCCGTCCGACCGGCATGGACGTCGACAACATCTTCGTAGTCCAGAGCGCGGGGTTCACGCAGCGCTTCGACCTCAAGTCCTCGATCCAGGAGGACCTCGCCTACCTGCGGGGCCTCCCCGGGGTGATCGCCGCGACGCCGATCAACGCCATCCCGCTGAGCGGCGGCGGCAGCTCGCAGACCCTGGTCACGATCGCCGGCAAGCGCACCAATGACTCGTTCGGCGACTACGAGGTCGATGAGCAGGGGCTCGACGCTCTCGGCCTGCACCTCGTCGCCGGACGCAACTTCCGCAGGGATGAGATCGAGCCGCCGATCACCACCCACGACGCCGGGCGCTTCGTGGCGAGCGTGATTCTGTCGCGCGCCGCCGCAGAGCGGCTGTTCGGCAAGGCTAATCCGCTCGGCAAGCCGGTGTATGACAGCAACGGCAAGCAGGCGACGGTGATCGGCATCGTCGACCCGGCCATGAACTCCTGGGTGGACAGCGAGCACGCCACCTGGGTCTTCTACATGCCGCGACTCCCGTCGGGCCTCTTTGGGGGCCTGCGCTACATCGTGCGCACCCAGCCCGGGCAGCGCGACGCCCTGTTGCGGCTCGCGGAGGCGCATCTTCGCACCTCGAACCCCGACCGGGTGATTCATTTCGTGCGCCCGATGAGCTACTTCAAGGACCTCTCCTATCTCGCCGACCGCTCGATGGGCGTCTATCTGCTCACCGTGACCGGGCTCCTGATAGCGGTGACCTGCCTCGGCATCTTCGCGCTCGCCACCTTCAACGTCGCGACCCGCACCAAGCAGATCGGCACGCGCCGCGCCGTGGGGGCGCGCCGTGTTGACGTGGTGCAGTACTTCCTCATCGAGAACGGCCTGATCACCAG
>JBOIAH010000077.1:0-2182 GCA_050739055.1 Steroidobacteraceae bacterium
GTGCTCGCGGATCGGCGCGACGGATTCCTGATCGCCGCCGTCGCCGCGCTTGCCGTGCTGGTCCAGCAGGTATTCGTCGGCATCACCGACGCGACACCGGCGACGGACTACGCGACCGCGGGCATCCTGGGGTCGGTGCTGTTCGTGACCTCGCTGGCCACCTGGCCGGTCGCCAACCGGCTGCGCGAGGGCGAATCCCTGGTGCGCCGCCAGGAGGTGGATCTGGCGAACCTCGCGCAGCTCTCGCAGTACATCGTGCAGCACCTGCGCGAAAGCATCCTGGTCATCGACGCGCAGGACCGCATCCGGCTCATCAACGAGTCCGCGGCGCAGATCCTCGGGGATGAGCACGCGTATCCGGATGCGCTCCTCGGGGAAGCCTCGCCGCGGCTACTGTTTCTCCTGGAATCCTGGCGGCAGAACACCGGCAACGCGGCGCAGCCGGATGCGACCTTCGTGGCCGCCGATGGGGGCCGAGTGATCCGCCCGCACTTTGCCCCACTGGGCGCAACGAGCCAGGGGCCGGTGCTGGTCTTCCTGGAGGACACGAGCCTGATCGCGGAGAAAGTGCAGCAATCGAAGCTCGCCGCCCTCGGACGCCTGAGCGCGAGCATTGCGCATGAGATCCGCAACCCGGTCGGCGCCATGAGTCACGCCGGCCAGCTGCTCGCGGAGTCCCCGACCCTCACGGGCGACGACCGCCGCCTGACGCAGATCATCCGCACCAACGCCGAGCGCGTCAGTGGGATCATCGATAATGTCCAGCGCCTGTCGCGGCGCGAGGAGGCGCGCTTCGAGCGGCTGATCCTCTCCTCGTGGACCGAGGAGTTCCACGAGGAATTCTGCGAGACCATGCAGTGGCCGCGCGAGCGGCTGACGCTGGGCGGCGCGACGCAGCTCGAGGTGCGCGCGGACCCGGACCAGCTGCGCCAGATCCTGTGGAAGCTGTGCGAAAACGCACTGAAGCACGCCGTGCGTGACGACCTGGATCAGATCGTGGAGATTCGCTACGGCCGCCTGAGCGGCAGCGCCCGCCCGTTCCTGGAGGTCGCCGACCGGGGCAAGGGTGTGGCACCCGAGCACGTCGAGCGCGTTTTCGAGCCTTTCTACAGCGGCGGCCGCGGTACGGGCCTGGGGCTGTTCCTGGCGCGCGAGCTGGCGCAAACCAACGGTGCGACGCTCCTCTACGAGCCACGCGCCGGCGGCGGCAGTATCTTCCGGCTGGTGTTCGCCGATCCGCGCCGGTGGGAGGTTTGATGAAGGAGACCCCTGCAGGTGCTCGCGCGCTCGCCGATCAACCGCTGGTGCTCGTGGTGGACGATGAGCCCGACCTGCTGGAGCTCGTGAGTCTCACCCTGAGCCGCATGAATCTGCAGACCCGCACCGCGCCGGATCTTGCGAGTGCGCGGCGGCTCCTGAAGGCCGAGCGTTTCGACCTGTGCCTGACGGACATGCGCCTGCCCGATGGGGACGGGCTGGATCTCGTGGGCTGGATCCAGGAAAACCGCGCGAGCCTGCCGGTCGCGGTCATCACCGCCCACGGCAACGTCGAGTCGGCCGTGCGGGCGCTCAAGCTCGGTGCCTTCGATTTCGTGTCCAAGCCGCTGGACCTGCGTGTGCTGCGCAAGCTCGTGGGCAGTGCCATCAAGCTCCGTGCCAGCCTCGATGAGGAGACGGCCGCCACCCTGCGCGGGCCGCGGCTGCTCGGCGGCTCCGCCGTCATGGAGCAGTTGCGGGAGATGATCGGGCGGGTGGCCCGCAGCCAGGCCCCGGTGCATATCAGCGGCGAATCCGGCACCGGCAAGGAACTCGTCGCCCGCCTGATTCACGAGAGCGGTGCGCGGCGCGGCGGGCCGTTCGTGGCCGTGAACTGCGGCGCCATCCCGACCGAGCTCATGGAGAGCGAGCTCTTCGGTCACAAGCGCGGCAGCTTCACCGGCGCCATCGCCGACAAGCGGGGGCTGATCCAGAGCGCCGAAGGCGGCACGCTGTTTCTCGACGAGGTGGCGGACCTGCCGCTGCACATGCAGGTGAAGCTGCTGCGCGTGGTGCAGGAGAAGACCGTGCGACCCGTGGGCGAGGCGCGCGAGGAGACGGTCGACGTGCGCATCCTCTCGGCGACCCACAAGAGTCTGGCGGATCTCGCCGCCCAGGGGCTGTTTCGCGAGGATCTCTTCTACCG
>JBOIAH010000078.1:0-1601 GCA_050739055.1 Steroidobacteraceae bacterium
ATCGAGCACCAGGGCGTGAAGATCGTGGGACCGGTGAATCTCGCCGCCGAGCTTGCCTGCAACGCGAGCGAGATGTACGCGCGCAACTTGTTCAATTTCCTCAAGCCCGCGCTGCTGAAGGGGGAGCTGGTGATCGACTGGAACGACGAGGTGTTTGCGCAGTCGTGCCTGACGCGCGACGGGGTGATCAAACACGAACCGACGCGCAAGGCGCTGGAGGGCGCGACATGACCGGAATGGTAGCGCTCTATATCTTCATGCTCGCGGCCTTCACCGGCTACGAGGTGATCGCGCGCGTGCCGGTGATCCTGCACACCCCGCTCATGTCGGGGTCGAATTTCGTGCACGGCATTGTTCTGGTGGGCGCCATGGTGGCGCTCGGCGGCGCGCACACCCCGCTCGAGCAGACCATCGGCTTCATCGGCGTGCTGCTCGGGGCCGGCAACGCGGTCGGCGGTTACGTCGTGACCGAGCGCATGCTGGAGATGTTCAAGGCGAGCGGGCGAGCTGCGCAGCAGCGACGAAAGCAGCACTGATGCCGGGCACCGGGCTTTCCGCGCAGCTGGCGATCCAGGCGAGCTACTTCGTCACCGCGGCGCTGTTCATCATGGGGCTCAAGCGCATGAGCTCCCCGGTGACCGCGCGCAGCGGCATCCTGTGGGCGGGCGCCGGCATGGCGGTCGCGACGCTCGTCACCTTCCTGTATCCGGGCATGTCCAACTACCTGCTGATCCTGCCGGCCATGCTGGTCGGCGGCATTCTCGCGTGGTGGAGTGGCAAGCGCGTGGCGATGACCAACATGCCGCAGATGATCGCGCTCTACAACGGCATGGGCGGCGGGGCCGCGGCCGCGATCGCCGCGGTCGAGCTGTCTCGCGGCGCGGCGCAGGGCTATGTCACCGAGACGCTCGCGGTCGCGGGCGGGATCATCGGCGCGGTGTCCTTCAGCGGCAGCGGCATCGCCTTCGGCAAATTGCAGGGCCTGATCACGCGCAGCATCCGCTTCGGCGGCCAGCAGATCCTGAATCTCGCGGTGCTGGCGGCGGCGCTGGCGCTGGGCGCCCTGGTCGCCTCCCACGCCAACGCCGGTCCTGCGGTGGTCAGCGGCTTGTTCGTGCTGGCGCTCATCCTCGGCGTCACCATGACGCTGCCGATCGGCGGCGCCGACATGCCGGTGGTCATCTCGCTGTACAACGCACTCACCGGGCTCGCGGTCGGGCTCGAAGGATTCGTGCTCGACAACGCCGCGATGATCATCGCCGGCACGGTGGTGGGCTCGGCCGGCACGCTGCTCACGCAGCTGATGGCGAAGGCGATGAACCGCTCGCTCGGCAACGTGTTGTTCTCCGGCTTCGGCGACACCGGCGGCGCGGCCACCGGCGAGGTCACCGGGAGCCTCAAGCCGATCGAAGCCGCCGACGTCGGCGTGATGATGGCGTTCGCGCAGAAAGTGATCGTGGTCCCCGGCTACGGCATGGCGGTCGCCCAGGCGCAGCACAAGATCTGGGAGCTGTGCCAGCTGCTCATCGACCGGGGCGTGAACGTCCGCTTTGCGATTCACCCGGTTGCCGGGCGCATGCCCGGCCACATGAACGTACTGC
>JBOIAH010000079.1:0-3338 GCA_050739055.1 Steroidobacteraceae bacterium
GCACTCCCCTGCCCCCCCGCGTCCCGCTGCGCAGGCGCCGCGCCCGTCCCCGCAGTCCTCACCCGCGCCGCCTGCGGCCCGTCCGCCGCCTGCGGCCCGTCCCCCGGCTGCGACCCCGGCGGCTGCCGCGCCGCGCGCCGCACCCCGGACTGCCTCCGGCGAGTCGCCGCAGCCGCACAAACCGCTGCTGACCTTCGACAGGGTGCTATTCACGGTCGCCGCAGGGCTGCTGTACATCGGCTGGACCAGTCCGACGCGGCGTTACATCACTCCCACGCGCGGCGTCGGCTACGCGCTCGGCATCATCGGCGGGAGCCTGATGCTGGTGCTGCTGGTGTACTCGTTGCGCAAGCGCTGGAACTGGCTGAAGTTCCTCGGCTCGACCCCTGCCTGGTTCCGCTTCCACATGGTGCTCGGTGTCCTCGGGCCGCTGTGCATCCTGTACCACGCAAATTTCGGCACCGGCGCCACCAACAGTAACGTGGCGCTGTTCGCCATGCTCACCGTGGCCGGCAGCGGTTTCGTCGGCCGCTACTTTTACTCGCGCGTGCATTACGGGCTGTACGGCCGCAAGCTCGCGCTCGGAGAGCTGCGGGCCGGTGCCGACAAGCTGCGCAACCTCTCGGCCGGGATGAGCTTCCTGCCGGAGCTGGTGGCCCGCCTCGAGAGCGCCGAGCGGCGCCTCCTCGGCATCGCGCCGCGCCTGGCGGTGCTCGGCTTCGCCGCGCCGCTGGTGGTGGCGATCGCCGCGCGCGGGGCACGCTGGCGGTTGCACGGCTACCTGCGGCGAGCGCTGCGAGCGAGTGCGCGCAACTCTCCGGTGGTTGCCGCGGAGTACAAGCGCCTGCGGTTTACCGCCCGCAGCTACATCGACCGCAGGCTGCGAGCGACCAAGCGGGTCGCGGAGTTCGCCGGCTATGAGCGGCTGTTCTCGCTGTGGCATGCGCTGCACATCCCGCTGATTTTCGTACTGCTCGCCGCCGCGATCGTTCACGTGATTGCCGTCAACGTCTACTGACGAAGGCACCGCACGCCGACATGCAGGAGGGGCAATGCCGCGTACTACTGATATCAGGATTGCTGTTGGGACTGGCGGCGACGCATGAGGCTGAAGCCGTGAATCCGGAGACACTCCTCATGCCGGGCAAGCTGAGCAGCGCGCACGCCAAGCTCGAAGAGCAGTGCTCGAACTGCCACGACCGCACCGACGCCGGCCGGCAGACGCAGCTATGCCTGAACTGCCACAAGGAAATCGCCGCCGACCTGCGCCAGCGGCGCGGCTATCACGGCCATGCGCCCGGCATCGGCTCCTCGCAGTGCCGCGCCTGTCACGCCGAGCACCTCGGCCGCAAGGCCGATATCGTCAAGCTGGTTCAGGAGCGGTTCAATCACGATGAGACCGACTATGCGCTGCGCGGCGCGCACGCCGACCTCGTCTGCGCGAGCTGTCACGCCGCCGGCAAGCTCTACCGCGACGCCCCCAGGGAGTGCCTCGCCTGCCACAAGAAAGAAGAGCCCCACGAGGGTAAGCTCGGACGCAAATGCGGCTCCTGTCACGACGAGCGCGCCTGGCGTCACGTGACCTACGACCACGACAAGACCGCCTTCCCGCTGCGCGACCGGCACGCCGCGGCGCCGTGCGCGGCCTGCCACTTCGGCAACCGTTACAAGGGAACTCCGGCGCTGTGCGTGTCGTGTCACGAACCGGACGACGTCCACCACGGCGCGCGCGGCACCAAGTGCGGCGATTGTCACACGACCAAGGCGTGGAAGACCTCGAAGTTCGATCACTTGAAGGAGACCGGCTTTGCGCTGCTCGGGGTGCACAACCGCATCGCCTGCAACGACTGCCACCGCAGCGGCAATCTCAAGGACAAGATCCCGAAGGACTGCTTCGGCTGCCACCGGGGGGAGGACTCGCACGCCGGTCGCCTGGGGAAGGACTGCGGCAAGTGTCACGGCAACGAGAAGTGGAAGCCGGCGATCTTCGACCACACCAAGGACACCAAGTGGCCACTCGAAGGCCGTCATCAGAAGGTCGCCTGTGATACCTGCCACACCGCGAACACCGCCACGCAGAAGCTGCCGACCGACTGCCTGAGCTGCCACCGCCCGAACGACGTGCACAAGGGCAAGCTCGGCAAGAAATGCGAGCAGTGCCACACTCCTGCGGGCTGGCGCTCGAGCGTGATTTTCGATCACGACCTCACCAGCTATCCGCTGCTCGGCCTGCACGTCGTCGTGCCCTGCGAGCAGTGCCACCTGACGCGCCAGTACCGCGACGTCGGCCACGAGTGCATCGATTGCCACAAGAAGGACGACGTGCACAAGGGCAAGCTCGGCAAGGACTGCGCGCGCTGCCACTCGCCGAACGGCTGGAAGCTGTGGGAGTTCGACCATGGCAAGGAGACCGGCTTCGCGCTCACGGGCGCGCACGGCAAGCTCGCCTGCGAGGCCTGCCACCGCCGGCCGCCCGATGAAGTGAAGCTCAAGCAGGACTGCCTGTCCTGCCACGAGAAGGACGACGTCCACCTGGGCCAGTACGGGCGTCAGTGCGACCGCTGTCACTCCACCGTGACGTGGCGAGGCGCACGGGTGCAATAGATATAGATTTAGATAGCAGAGAGCATCATGCCTATGCACACCGCCATTCACGACCCGCAGCGCCGGCGCGCGTCCCTGCGCACGCTCGCGCTGGTGCTCATGCTGCTCGCGCCGCTGCCGCATGCCTCCGGCGCGCAGACCCGGGCTAACTTCGACCACGTGACGACCGGCTTCGAGCTCCTCGGCCAGCACCGCAATCTCCCCTGCGAGGCCTGTCACGCCAATGCCATCTTCAAGGGCACGCCGACCGCCTGCGGCGCGTGTCACGGCATCGGCACCGCCGTGCGCGCCACCGCCAAGCCCGCCAATCACATCCTGTCCACCGACCAGTGCCAGGCGTGCCACACGCCATGGGCCTGGAACCCGGCGGTCGATTTCGACCACACCCAGGCGCGCGGCAGCTGCTCGACCTGCCACAACGGCGTGCAGGCGCCGGGCAAGGGACCGACGCACATCGTCACCGACCTCGAGTGCGACGTCTGCCATACGACGATCACCTTTGGCGGCGCGGTCTTCAGTCACGTCGGCGTGACCAGCGGCTGTGCGCTCTGCCACAACGGTACACAGGCGTCGGGCATGCCGGCGAATCATTTCCCGATCAGCCCCCCGGGCGGCGGCACCCCGGTGCCCTGCGAGGGCTGCCACTCCACCACCAACTTCACCACCTGGGCCGGTACGCTGATCAACCATACGTCCGCGGCGAGCGTCCCGTGCGCCACGTGCCACGAGACCGC
>JBOIAH010000080.1:0-8887 GCA_050739055.1 Steroidobacteraceae bacterium
TCTCGGCGGCGTGACTCACGGCCGTCTCGCGCGCGAACACGCCCGCGCAGGCACCCACGCTCGCGAGACCCGGCGCCGCGCCGTCGGGCACGAACATCCCCGATTCTTCAAGCCAGCGCAGCTTTCCCCCCGCCTGCGAATGCAGGTGCACCGCCGGGGCGTGGCCGCCGGCGTTCAGAATGAGGTCGCAGCCGAACCGCTCGATGGGCCGGGATGCATCCGCGAGTGGTGCCACCGTACAGCCGCGCACGCTGCGCGCCCCGGACACCGACGCGAGGGTGGCGCCGGTGAAGACGCGCACGCCGTGCGGGGCCTCGCGCGCCGGGCCAGCGGCGCGCCGATCGATGAGCGCGATGATCTGCACACCGGCCTGCGAGAGCGAAGCGGCGACCGTGTAGGCAAAGTCGCTGTTGGCGGCAATCACGGCGCGCCGGCCGCACGCGACACCGAAGGCGCGGGCATACTTCTCGGCAGCTCCCGCCAGCATGACCCCCGGGCGATCGTTGTCCGGGAACACGAGCGGACGCTCGAACGCGCCGGCCGCGGCGATGATCGCCCGGGCGCGGATCTTCCACAGCCGCTCGCGCAGCTCGGGCGCGCTGCTGTCGCGGGCGCCGCCGGCACTCACCGTCTCGCAGGCGCACATGAGGTTGTGGTCATAGACGCCGAACGCCGTGGTGCGGGTGAGGATGCGCACGCCGAGGGAGCGCGCGGCGGCCCCGAGCTGCGCCACTTCCGGGTCCGTGCGCCACGCGAGTGCGCCGCCCAGGTGCGCGCTGCTCGCGACCAGCATGGTGGATGCGCCGGCGCGAGCCGCGGCCACCGCGGCCGCAAGCCCCGTGACACCGCCGCCGACGATGAGAACGTCGGCGCTCGCCGCGATTTCCTCGTAGCGATCGGCATCCGGCTCGGTCGGCGCGTGGCCCAGCCCGGCCATGCGGCGGATCGCGGGCTCGAACCAGCGCCAGCTCGGCCACTTGAAGGTCTTGTAGTAGAAGCCCGCCGGCAGCAGAGCGCCGAACCACCCGGCGGCGGCGCCCAGATCAAGCTCCAATCCCGGCCAGCAGTTCACGCTGCGGGCGGCGAGCCCTTGCCCGAGCGGCAGGAGCGTGGCGCGCACGTTCGGGGTGTGACGCGTGCCCTCCCCGACGTCGACCAGGGCGCTCGGCTCCTCGACGCCGCAGGACCAGATCCCGCGCGGACGATGCAGCTTGAAGCTGCGCCCGACGAGGCGTACGCCGTTGGCGAGCAGCGCCGAGGCCAGGGTATCGCCTCTGAAGCCCGCGAGCCGCCGCCCGTTGAAGGTGAATGTCAGCGGGTGCGCGCGCTCGACTAACAACCCCGCGGGCGCCGGCAGCCGGTAACCGCTCATGGCGCAGACTCGCTCATGGCGGCGGCTCGCCCATCGCGTACACCGCCAGCACCTCGTGCGTGACAGTATGGCGCGCGACGTTGAACCACTGCCCGCAGCCGTGCGCGTGGCGCCATCTCTCGCGATGCACGCCCCGGGGGTTGTCGCGGAAGAACAGGTACTCGCCCCAGGCCTGATCGCTCGCGTCGATCGTCGGACGCACCAGGTGAGTCGTGCCTGCGCAGACGAACTCCGCCTCGTCGCGCAAGCCGCAGTACGGGCAGGGCAGCTGCATCATCGGTTGCGCCCCGTCACGGTTGGCCCGCCTCAGTGGGCAATGCCCGCCGCGGCCGCCTCATCGATGAGGCGCCCGCTGATGAAGCGCTCGAGCTGGAAGGGCGCGGCGAGCTCGTGATTCGCGCCGGTCGCGAGCACGTGGGCGAGCGTCCAGCCGCCGACCGGAATGGCCTTGAATCCCCCGGTTCCCCAACCGCAGTTGACATACAGCCCCGGCACCGGCGTGGGCCCGATGATCGGACTCGAGTCGTGCACCACGTCGACGATGCCGGCCCACTGGCGCAGCAGCCGCAGGCGGCTGAAGGAGGGAAACATGGCGAGCGTCGCGGCGATCACACCCTGCATGACGGCGAAGCTGCCGCGCTGCGCGTACGAGGCAAACAGATCGAGGCCGCCGCCGATCACCATCTCGCCCTTGTCGGACTGGCTCAGGTAGGCTCCGGTGCCGGGAGAGATGACCACCTTGTCGAGCCGCGGCTTCAGCGGCTCGGTCACCATGGCCTGCAGCGCGTAGCTCGTCACCGGCAAGCGGAACCCGGCGAGGTCTGCGAGCACCGAGCTGTGACCGGAGACGGCGATGGCGACACGCTCGGCTCGGATGCGCCCCCGGGTGGTCTCGACCCCGGTTACGCCCCCGTCCGCGCCTTTCGCAAAGCCCGTGACCTCGCAGTTCTGGATGATGTCGACGCCGAGGCCGGAGGCCGCGCGCGCGTAGCCCCAGGCCACCGCGTCATGGCGCGCGACGCCGGCGCGGGGCTGCATCATGCCTCCCAGCACCGGGAAGCGCGCCTCGGGCGAGAGATCGAGCGCCGGCACGAGCGCGCCGACCCGTTCGCGGCCGAGGAGCTCGGCGTCGATGCCATGCATATGCATGGTGTTCACCCAGCGCGACAGCGACTCGAGGTCGTGGCGGCTGTGCGCGAGCACCACGTGGCCGCGCTGGCTCAACATGATGTTGAAATTCAGCTCGCGCGACAGCCCCTCGTAGAGCTTGAGCGAAAAGTCGTAGAGCCGCGCGCTCTCCGGGTACAGGTAGTTGGAGCGCAGGACGGTGGTGTTGCGCCCGGTGTTACCCCCGCCCAGCCAGCCGCGCTCCACCACGGCGACGTTCGTGACGCCGTGGTTCTTCGCCAGGTAGTAGGCGGCGGCGAGCCCGTGCCCTCCCCCGCCCACGATCACCACGTCGTAGGCGCTCTTCGGCTCGGGCGTCCGCCACGCCGGCGGCCAGTTGCGGTGCGACGCAAGCGCGCCGCGCAGCAGCGCCAGGGCCGAATATTTCACGCCGGCGGCTAGGCCTTTTCGCGGTAGTCGGTCTGGATCTTGCGGATCTTCTTGTCGGTGCCGAAGAACGCGTGCTTGGACATGTCGGCGCTATAGCGGCTCGCCGGCGGGTGCCGGCCGAGGCTCTCGGCGAGCGCGCGGATGTGGTGCGGTCCCGCGCCACAGCACACGCCGAGATAACGGATGCCCTGTGCGAACGCCTCGCGTCCGAAATCGAAGATCTCGGTGCGCGTCGCGACGAACGGATCGAGCCCCACGGGGAAGGCGCGCTGATCCCCGCAGCACGGGTCGGTGAGCGCCATGAACGAAGGTTGCGCCGCTGTGGTCCGATACGGCACCGGGAGCCCCGCCACGTGACACTTGACCGCCGCGCGGATCTCCTTCAGCAACGGCAACATGGTCGCGGGACCGCGGTGGCAGTTGAGCCCGACCACATCCGCCCCAGCCGCCTCCAGGCGCTGGCAGGCCTGCGCCGGGGTGAATCCGTCGCGCGTCATCGCCTCGCGGTGCATGGCGAAGGTCACGACCGCCGGCACCTTCGAGTGCCGCTTGATCGCTTCCAGCGCCATGGTCGCCTCACCCACCCACCCCAGAGTCTCGGCGACGAAGTAGTCGACGCCGGCGTCCACCGCCCAGCCGACCTGCTCGTCAAAAATCCGCGCGACCTCCCTGAGGGAGTTCTTGTCGGCCGGGTCGTAGATGTTGGTATTGCACAGGTCGCCGGCGAACAGCGTCGCGGTGCGGCGCGCGACGGACTTCGCGATGCGCAGCGCCGCCCGGTTCATCGGCACCAGGTCCTTTTCGCGGCCGATGACCCGGAGTTTCTCGCGGTGCACGTAGTAGGTCAGCGCCTGGGTCACGTCCGACCCCGCGTGCACGAAGTCCATGTGCAGCTGCTCCACCACCTCCGGGTGATCAAACAGCACCTCCGGCACGAATGCCCCGGCCTGCAGGTAGCCGCGCC
The DNA here is from genome assembly GCA_050739055.1 of Steroidobacteraceae bacterium. Taxonomy (GTDB): domain Bacteria; phylum Pseudomonadota; class Gammaproteobacteria; order Steroidobacterales; family Steroidobacteraceae; genus 13-2-20CM-66-19. Next base: position 3,894 of record JBOIAH010000080.1, read on the forward strand.
GCTCGAGCTCGAACACATAGCCTTCCGCGCAGATCACCGCCCCGCGCGCCAGGCGCGCCAGGAGATCGCGCTCCTCAGCGTTGCCTTTGGCGGCGCGTTGGGCCGGCGCGGACTTGGCCCTGGTCGTGGCGGACTTCGATTTGGCGGACTTTGCCTTGGATTTGGCTTTGGCGGCCATGCGGTGTCTCCGAGAGGTGTGGGGCTTTGACGCCTCATTCTACTGTGGAACTATAAGCGGATGAACGCTACGAACGGCGCCTGCGCGCGGAACTCGGCCTGTGAGCCTCGCCCGCGCCGCTAGCCCAGGGGCCGATCCGCCATCTCCAGGTGCAGCCGGGTGCCGCGGTACGGATGCTGGGCGATGACCTTCTCGTTGAGCTCCACCCCCAGGCCCGGCTCCTCGGGCGGGATGACGTAGCCTTGCTCCCAGCGGATCGGCTTCAGGAGAAGGTCGGCATGGAAACCCTGCCAGCGCTCGATCCCCTCGAGGATCAGGAAGTTCGGGCTGCAGGTCGCGAGCTGGATGTTGGCGGCGCCGACCACCGGGCCGCAGTACAGGTGCGGGGCGATCTGCGCGTGCTGCACCTCGGCGAGCGCAGCGATCTTCTTGGCCTCCAGGATCCCGCCCACGCGTCCCAGGTTCATCTGCAGGATCGCCGCGGCGCCCTCGCGCAGCAGCCGCGCAAAATCGTACTTGGTGGCGAGGCGCTCGCCGGCCGCGATCGGGATGCGGGTGGCGCGCGCCACGCGCGCCATCTCCTCGGGAGCATCCGGCGGCACCGGCTCCTCGAACCACAGCGGGTCGTAGGGCTCCAGACGCCGCGCCAGGCGAATCGCCCCGGCGGCGGTCATCTGCCCGTGGGTGCCGAACAGCAGGTCCGCCCGCGTGCCGACCGCCGCGCGCAGCGTGCGCATGAAGCGCTCGCACAGCTCGAGCGCGGCGAGCGACAGCTGGCGCCCGTCGAACGCCGAGTAAGGACCCGCGGGGTCGAACTTGAGCGCGGTGAAGCCCTGCGCCAGGTATTCGGCGGCGCGCTCGGCGGCGAGCTCCGGGTCCTGGTAGACGTCGGTGCGATCGCCCGGCCGCGCATAGATATAGGTGTAGGAGCGCAGGCGCTCGTGCACGCGGCCGCCGAGCAGGTTGTAGACCGGCTGGCCGGCTTCCTTGCCGATGATGTCCCAGCAGGCCATCTCGAGCGCGCTCAGCACCGCCATCAGCGCCAGGTCCGAGTGCTGGGTGTAGCCGGCGGAATACACGCGCCGCCAGATCCTCTCGATGTTGTGCGGGTCTTCGTCCAGAAGATACCGCTCGAACACGTCGATGAGCATGCGCGTGACCACCTCGGGATGAAACGGCACGCAGTAGGCCTCGCCCACGCCGTGCACGTTGCCATCGGTGGTGAGTCTCACGAACACGAAGTAACGCCCGCCGTTGTGCGGCGGCGGATTGCCCACGACGAAAGTGCTGATGTCGCTGAGCTTCATCGTGCGATGCTTACCACAGATGACCGAATATGACTACATCGTGATCGGGGCCGGCTCCGCCGGCTGCGTGCTCGCCAACCGCCTGAGCGCCTCGGGCGAGCACCGCGTATTGCTGCTGGAAGCCGGCGGCTCGGACCGTTCGCCCTGGATCCGGGTGCCGATCGGCTACGGCCGCACCTTCAACGACCCGCGTTACAACTGGATGTACGAGGCGCAACCCGACCCGGCACTCGGCGGCCGCCGCCAGTTCGTGCCGCGCGGCAAGGTGCTGGGCGGCTCGAGCTCGATCAACGCCATGGTGTACGTGCGCGGGCAACCGGCAGACTTCGATGATTGGGCGGCAGCGGGCAACCCGGGGTGGTCCTGGCCGGAGGTCCTGCCCTACTTCAAGAAGCTCGAGAGCCATCCCTGGGGCCCCTCGCAATTCCACGGCACCGGCGGCCCGGTGCACGTGAGCGACGTGTCGGAGCAGGTACACCCGCTGTGCGCCACGTTCCTCAAGGCCTGCGACAATCTCGGCATCGCGCGCACGCGCGATTTCAACGGCGAGCAGGCCGAAGGCGCCGGACTGTGGCAGGTGACCATCCGGGATGGCGTACGCGTGTCCGCCTGCAGTGCGTACCTGAGGCCGGTGCTGCACCGGCCCAACCTCGAGGTGCGCACGCGCGCGCAGGCGCTGCGGGTGTTGTTCGACGGCCGGCGCGCGCGCGGGGTGGAACTGGCGCACTCGGGCACGCGGCTCACCGTGCAGGCACGGCGCGAGGTGATCGTGTCGGCCGGCGCGATCAACTCACCGCAGCTGCTGGAGCTCTCAGGCGTCGGCGATGCACAGCGGCTGCGCCGGCTCGACATCCCGGTGGTGGCGGACTCGCCGGCCGTGGGGCGCGGGCTGCAGGATCACCTCGCGGTGTCCTATTTCTACCGCTCGCGCGTGCCGACGCTCAACAACGAACTCGCCCCGTTCCTGGGCAAGGTGCGGGCGGGGCTCCGCTACGCCCTCGGCGGGCGGCGCGGCCCGCTTTCCATGAGCGTCAACCAGGCCGGTGCATTCTTGCGCAGCCGCGCCGGGCTGGCGCGCCCCAACATGCACGTCTATTTCAACCCCGCGAGTTACTCCACCACGACCGCAGGTCCGCGCCGGCGCCTCCTGAATCCCGACCCGTTCCCGGGCTTTCTCCTGTCGTTCAACACCTGCCGGCCCACGAGCCGCGGCAGCGTCCACATCCGCTGCCCCGATCCGCTCGCCAGTCCCGCGATCGAGCTGAACTCGCTCGCCACCGAGACGGACCTCGGGGACGTCTTCGAAGGCGCGCGCCTGCTGCGCCGGATCGCCGCGAGCGAGCCGCTCGCCGGGGTCATCGAATCCGAACGCGAGCCCGGGAGCGCGGTGCGCACCGACGATGAAGTGCTGGCCGATTTCCGCCGGCGCGCGGGCTCGGTATTTCACGACTGCGGAACCTGCGCCATGGGGTCCGATGCGCGGATCACGGCGCTCGATCCGCGCCTGCGCGTGCGGGGCGTCACCCGGCTGCGGGTGGCGGATGCGTCGGTGTTCCCGAACCTCACCTCCGGCAACACCAACGCGGCAGTCATGATGGTCGCGGAGAAAGCGGCCGACCTCATTCTGCAAGACAGTCGCACCCCTCAGGCGTAACCTGCCTCGCGACATGCAAGGCGGGATCACATGAGCGAAGTGCAATCCAGCATCGCCGCGCAGCCCTCGGACCTGAGCCTTGCGCCGCCGCAATCCGCGTCGTTGGTCGAACGCTGGTACGTGCTCATCATGATGTGCCTCGTGTACACGCTGAGCATCGCGGACCGGTACGTCGTATCCACGGTGCTCGATCCGATCCGCATCGAGCTGCATCTCACGAACTCCGGCGTCGCCTGGCTCACGGGCGCGGCGTTCGGGCTGTTCTACGTCATCCTCGGTTTTCCATTGTCGTGGCTGATCGACCGGTACAACCGGCGCAAGATCGTCGCGGTGTGCCTGGTGCTGTGGTCGGTGATGACGGCGGTGTGCGGGCTGGCGCGCACCTCGATGCAGTTCTTCTTTGCCCGCGTCGGGGTCACCATCGGCGAAGCCGGCGGCACGCCCGGGGCGAACTCGCTGCTGTCGGACTACTTCCCCGCCACCCGGCGCGCCATGGCGCTCACCGTGTTCGCACTCGGCGCGCCGATCGGCGCCTACGTGGGCTACAACGTCGCGGGCGCCATCGCCGACCATTACGGCTGGCGCGCCGTGTTCTTCGCGCTGGGGGTGCCCGGGGTACTGGCCGGGAGCGCGGTGTGGCTCACGGTGCGCGAGCCCCAGCGCGGCTGTCTGGACAGCGGCGACGACGGCGACGCGCCGTCCTTCATGGAGACGATGCGCTTCCTGTGGCAACAGCGCTCCGCCGTGCACGTGATGCTGGGCTCGGCGGTGTGCGCGCTGTGGGGCTGGGGGCTCATGTTCTGGACGCCGACCTTCCTGCAGCGCACCTACCACATGAGCGTCGGCGAGGCGGCTACCCTCACGCAGAACATGCACCTCTGGGGGGGAGGGATCGCCACGGTCGCCACGGGCTTGCTCATGGCCCGCGGCACCATGATCGATGCGCGGCGCATCGTGTGGGTGCTCGCCGGCGGCATCGGCATCGCAACCGTCGCCTCGGGGGTGGTGTACTACACGCGCGACCTGGCGCTTGCCCGGGCGATGTTGTGGATCTTCATCCCCGCGATCTATTTCTACATCGGTCCGGGCTTCGGGTTGCTCAACAACCTGGCGCAGTGCCGCATGCGGGCGATGTTCTGCGCCATGGTGCTGTTCCTGGCCAACCTGGGGAACCTCGTCATCGCGCCTCCGCTGATCGGTTACCTGAATGACCGGTTCGCCCTTTACGTCTCCAATACCGACGCCCTGAGACTGGCGATGCTGTGCCTCGTGCCGACCGGCCTGTGGGCCACCGCGCATCTGTTCCTCGCGGCGCGCGACATCGTCAAGGACCAGGAGCGGGCGCGGGGTTTTCCCTACTGACGCGTGCCGGCGCGGGATCCCCTGACCCGCCCCAGTCGACCGGCTCCACCGCCGGGACGATGACGAGCCACGCGAGGAGTCCGGCCAGGGCGACCGCGCCCGCGACCCACAGCGCGAGCGTGTAGTGGCCGCTCGCCTGCACCAGGTAGCCGGTCGTGATCGGGGCGACGATCCCCGCCGTGTTGCCGACCGCATTCTGCACGCCCATCCAGCGGCCGGTGGCGAGCGGACCTGCGAAGCGTTGCGTCAGCGCGCACACGGAAGGGGAGTTGAGACCGTCCGCGAGCCCGGTCACCAAGAGCAGCAGCGCGCCCGCCACCGCCCCGGCCGCGCCGGCGGCGATCAGGCACGTGCCCACCCCCGCGGCGCTCAGCACCAGCGCCGTCTTGTAGGCGCGGCTGGCGCTCGCCCCGCGGCGAATCCAGGCATCCAGCAGCCAGCCGGTCGCGAGCACGCTCACCGCGTCCACCAGGTAGAACGCGCTCGTCACATG
>JBOIAH010000081.1:0-1459 GCA_050739055.1 Steroidobacteraceae bacterium
TCCCGGCACCGATGCCGGCCGGGACGCCGGCAGGTTGAGCCCCTCGGTACGCCGGCTGGTTGAGGAAAACCACCTGGACCCGGCCGCCATCCCCGCCTCGGGCCGGGATGGACGGCTCACCAAGTCCGACGTGGTCGGCTTCATGGACCGGCGGCCGGCGCAGGCAGCGCCGGCCGCGTCCGCCGCCGCGCGCGCGCCGGTCGTGCCGCCGCCGGAGGGACCCGCCGGCGCCCGCGCCGAGCAACGCCTGCCCATGACGCGGCTGCGCGCGCGCATCGCGCAGCGCCTGATCGAGGCGCAGTCGACCCAGGCGCTGCTTACCTCGTTCAACGAGGTGGACCTGACCGCGGTGCAGGAACTGCGCGCGCGCTACAAGGAGCGCTTCGAGAAGGAACAGGGCGTGAAGCTCGGCTTCATGTCGTTCTTCGTGAAGGCTTGTATTGCGGCGCTCAGGAAGTTTCCGGTGGTCAATGCCTCGGTCGACGGCAATGACATCATCTATCACGAGTACTACGACATCGGGGTCGCGGTCTCGACCGAGCGCGGCCTGCTCGTGCCGATCGTACGCGACGCGGAGGCCAAGAGTTTCGCGCTCATCGAGAAGGAAGTGGCCGAGTACGCGCGCCAGGCGCGCGACGGCTCGATCGGCATCGCCGACCTGACCGGCGGTACTTTCACCATCACCAACGGCGGGGTGTTCGGCTCGCTCATGTCGACGCCGATCGTCAACGCGCCGCAGAGCGCGATTCTCGGCATGCACAAGATCCAGGAGCGCCCCATGGTGGTGAACGGGCAGATCGCCGTGCGGCCGATGATGTATCTGGCCGTGACCTACGACCATCGCATCATCGACGGGCGCGAGGCGGTGCAGTTCCTGGTCGCGGTGAAGGAGGCGCTGGAGGATCCGGGGCGGATGTTGCTGGGGATCTGACCGGGGGGCGCGCCCACCGGCGCTGCCGCGGATCGCTCTTTGTGTTACTTTTGCCCGCCTCCGGGCCGTCCAAGCCCTTGCTTTGCAAACACTTCGATGCCGAACGACGACAAACAGACCCCCGGCGGGGCTGATTCCTTCGACGTCATCGTCATTGGCGCCGGTCCGGCCGGCTACCCGGCCGCGATCCGCGCCGCGCAGAACCAGCTGCGCGTCGCCTGCATCGACGAATGGAGGAACCGCGACGGCAGCGCCACCTTGGGCGGCACCTGCCTGAACGCCGGCTGCATTCCGTCCAAGGCGCTGCTCGAGTCCAGTGAGCTGTATCACCGCGTGCACGTTGAGTTTGCCGTGCACGGCATCAAGGTCGCGGGCGCAACGCTGGATCTGGCGCAGATGCAAAAGCGCAAGGGCGGCGTGGTCAAGGCGATGACCCAGGGAATCGTTGCGCTGTTCAAGGCGGCCGGCGTCACCGCGCTCCAGGGTCACGGCAGGCTTCTCGGCGGGCGGCACGTGCAATTCACCTCT
>JBOIAH010000082.1:0-1770 GCA_050739055.1 Steroidobacteraceae bacterium
GGCGGGCGCTCGCGCTCGATCCACGAATATCAGAGTGATCAACCGTCGATACCCGCTGCCCCGGCCGCTGTCTCTTCGCTCTTGACCGAGCACAACGGGTGAAACGATCCAATACACGATCACTTGACAGGTCGTTCCATATCAGTAGGTTGCGTTCGGTTGCGTATTTCGCGCAAGGAGTCTGCGACACCAGCTTCACGGGCTTGCGATGCAGATCGGTGTGTGGCGGGTGCGACCGCTGCGGCGCGCGCACCGCTGCCTATTCGCCGTGCGCCTGCGCGGACTGTGCCGGGTGCGCCACGTCGGGCAGGAAGAACGCCAGCAGGCCGATGAGCGGCAGGAAGGCGCAAAGCTCGTAGACGAAGCTGATGCCGGCGCTGTCGGCGAGCTTGCCGAGCACCGCCGCGCCGACACTGCCCATGCCGAACGCCAGGCCGAAGAACAGTCCCGCGACCGTGCCGGTCCGGCCGGGCAGCAGGTCCTGGGCGTAGACCAGGATTGCCGGAAACGCCGATGCGAGGATCAGGCCGATCGGCACCGTGAGCACGCCGGTCCACAACAGGTTCGCGTGCGGCAGGAGCAGGGTGAAGGGCAGTACGCCCAGGATCGACACCCAGATGATCTTCTTGCTGCCGATGCGATCGCCGAGGGGTCCGCCCACCATGCCGCCGACCGCGGCAGCGGCCAGGAATACGAACAGGTGCAGCTGGGAGCTGCGCACCGACTGGTGAAAGTGGCCGATCAGATAGAAAGTGTAATAGCTGGTGATGCTCGCGAGGTAGAAGTACTTGGAGAAGATCAGCGCCAACAGCACCACGATGGCGCCCGTCACGCGGCGGCGCGAAGCGTCGATGGCGCGCGTGCGCGCCGCGTGCGCCAGGCGCGTGATGCCGTGGGCCTTGTACCAGTGCCCGACGTTGAACAGCACGAACATCCCGAGCAGCGCCACGGCCGAGAACCACGCGACGCTCGACTGGCCGTGCGGCAGCACGACGAACGCCGCGAGCAGCGGGCCGGCCGCGGATCCGAAGTTGCCGCCGACCTGGAACACCGATTGCGCGAGCCCGTGCTTGCCGCCGGAGGCCATGCGCGCCACACGGGAAGACTCGGGGTGGAACACCGAGGAGCCGGTGCCGATCAGGGATGCGGCGACGAGCAACAGCGGGTAGCTGCCGGCGAAGGCGAGCAGCAGCAGCCCGGCGAGCGTAAAGCCCATGCCGGCGGCGAGCGAATAGGGACGCGGAGTGCGGTCGGCCATCGCCCCGACGAGGGGCTGCAGGAGCGAGGCGGTGAACTGGAAGGTGAAGGTCAGCAGCCCGATCTGTCCGAAGCTCAGGTGATAGGAGGTCTTCAGCATCGGATACAGCGCCGGCAGCAGCGACTGCATCATGTCGTTCAGCAGGTGGCAGAAGCTGATGGCGGCGAGGATGCCGACCGCGGTACCACCGGCGACCCGACCTCCATGGCCTCTGCGTGGTCGTGGTCGTGGTCGACCGTCGAGTCCGATCTGTGACCGAGGCGGGCGTGCGCTCGTCTCTCCGCGGCCAACCGTCGGTATCGAGAGCGGGCCAGATTGAAGGAGACGGCGTAGACCCATCCGTCCGGATTGGCCATCTCTCGCACCTGCTCCCAACGATCGACCGCCCTGAGCAACGCATCGTTGGCGAGTTCCTCGGCGACTCCAGGATCCCCCAGGTAGAGGCTGAGCGCGCCGACGAGCCGCGTTCGGGTCCGGCTGCAGAACGCATCGAGATCGAGGTCGTCCGCTCT
>JBOIAH010000083.1:0-6246 GCA_050739055.1 Steroidobacteraceae bacterium
GCCGAGCGCGAGGAGCGGCGCGCGGCGCTCGCCGCCGCGCGTGCCGGGAGCGCGGCTGCGCAGCTCGCGGCCCGTGACCTGCACGTGCGGGTTGAGACGCGCCGTTCGACGCAACAGTCGGTCGCGGTGGGTGTGAGCCGCATGGGCGAGCAGCGCGAGCAGCTGCTGCGGCGCCGTGAGGGGCTCGAGCGCGAACTCGCTTCGGGCGATGAACCGATCCGGCAGGCGCAGGCGCGCCTGAACGAGGCGCTCACCGTGCGCCTCGCCGTGGAAGCGGAGCTGGCGGTGGCGCGCACCGCTCTCGAGGAGGCCGACGCGACCCTGAGGTTCCTCGATGAGCAGCGGCTCGCGGCCGAGCAGCGCGTGAGCGCGGCGCGCGACGCCATGGAGGCGGCGCGCCTCGCGGCCCAGGAAACCCACGTGCGCCGCGCCGCGCTCGCCGAGCAGTTTGCCGAGACCCGCTGCGAGCTCGCGCAGGTGCTGGCGAGTCTCGCTGCGCAAGCGGACGTTCCGGGGTGGGAGCAGTCCCTCGCCGAGGCGCGCGCCGATATCGAGAAGCTCGGCCAGGTCAATCTCGCTGCGATCGACGAGCTCAAGGAGCAGACGCAGCGCAAGGAGTACCTCGACCGGCAGTTCGCGGATCTCACCGCGGCGCTCGAGACGCTCGCCGATGCCATGCGGCGCCTCGACAAGGAGACCCGCATCCGTTTCGAGGACACTTTCGAGCGCATCAACGCCGGCCTGCGCGAGAAGTTCCCGCGGCTGTTCGGCGGCGGGCACGCCTACCTCGAGCTGGTCGGCGAGGACCAGCTGACCGCCGGGGTGGCGGTCATGGCGCGGCCCCCGGGCAAGAAGAACAGCACCATCCACCTGCTGTCGGGCGGGGAGAAGGCGCTCACCGCGGTGGCGCTGGTGTTCTCTATTTTCGATCTCAATCCCGCGCCGTTCTGCCTGCTGGACGAGGTGGACGCGCCGCTCGATGAGCACAACGTCGGGCGCTTCTGCGACATCGTGCGCGACATGTCGGCGCGGGTACAGTTCGTATTCATTACGCATAACAAAGCCACCATGGAGCTCGCCTCGCAGTTGATCGGCGTCACCATGCTCGAGCCGGGCGTCTCGCGCCTGGTCACGGTCGACGTCGACGAGGCGGTGCGCCTGGCGGCGGTTTGAAAGGGTCATAAGCACTTGAGCGGGGGTGCATGATGTCTGCGCTGCGCTGGTCGCTGCTCATTGTCGGGGTGCTGTTCATCGCCGCGCGCGAGTGGTGGGAGTGGCGCCGCCCGCGGCAGGCGGGCGCGACGCGCACCGAGCGCGGGAGCGCAGTGCCCGAGGGAGCCGAGGCCGCGCGGTTGCGCGAGGCGGCCGAACCGGTCCGGGTGCGCGAGCCGCCGCTGCAGCTTCCCGAGATCCATGCGCGCGATTCGATCGCGGACCGGCCGGGGGAGGACGCGGAGGCGGGCGATGAGGCCTGCGCGGCGCAGGATGCCCCGCCGCCGCTCGCCGCGGCCGTGCCGCGCGAGTCGCTGCCGGAGTTGCCGGCGGCGCCCGCGCCGCTGGTGGAGTGGCCGCCCGATGAGCTGCGCCGCGTCGTCGCGCTGCGCCTGGTGGCGGCGCAGCCGGAGCGCTTCGGCGGCCGCTCGCTGCGCCAGGCGCTGGCGGCGGAGGGCTTCGTGCTCGGCCGGTTCGCCATTTTTCACAAGCCCGACGAGGCGCGCCGCGCGGTCCTGAGCGCGGCCAGTCTGACGCGGCCCGGAACCTTCGACCCGGAGACGATGGATTCGCAGCACTACGGTGGGCTGTCGCTGTTCGCGGTGCTCCCCGGGCCGAAGCCCCCGCCCGAGGCGTTCGAGGAGCTCGTGACGACGGCGCGCAGTCTCAACGACCGCCTGTGCGGGGTGCTGCAGGACGAGCGCGGAATCCCCCTGACGCCGGCACGGATCGCAAGTCTGCGCGAACGCCTAGGTGCCGGGGCGTCCTCGTGACAGGCACCGCGGCCGCGCGGGCGGCCGAGTTGCGTGCGCGGCTGGCGCAACACGACTACCGCTACTACGTCCTCGATGAGCCGCTCGTCTCCGACGCCGCGTACGACCGGCTGATGATCGAGCTGCGCGCGCTCGAAGCCGCGCACCCGGAGCTTGTCACGCCCGACTCACCGACCCAGCGCGTTGCGGGCACGCCGAGCGCCGCCTTCGGCCAGGTCGTGCACCAGGTGCCGATGCTGTCGCTCGACAACGCCTTTACGGACGAGGAGCTGGCAGCTTTCGACCGGCGCATTCACGAGCGCCTGGGGAGCGAAGGTGATCTCGACTATGTCGCCGAGCCCAAACTCGACGGGCTGGCGGTGGCGGTGATCTACCGTGACGGCCGCCTGGAACGCGCCGCCACGCGCGGCGACGGGATCACCGGTGAGGACGTCACGGCGAACGTGCGCACCATCCGCGCCGTGCCGCAACGGCTGCGCGGGCCGGCTCCGCCGCTTCTCGAAGTGCGCGGCGAGGTGTTCATGCCGCTCGCGGGTTTCGAGCGCATGAACGCCGCGGCGCGCGAGCGCGGGGAAAAGGTGTTCGTAAATCCGCGCAATGCGGCCGCGGGGAGCCTGCGGCAGCTCGATGCGCGCATCAGCGCGGCGCGGCCGCTGGCGGCATTCTTCTATGGTCTCGGTGCGCTCGAGGGGAGGGGCGCGCCCGCGAGCCAGAGCAAGCTGTTGCAGCTGCTGCGCACGCTGGGCCTGCCGGTGGCCCCCGAGGCGCGCGCGGTGCGCGGCGTGGCCGGGTGCCTGGCGTACTACCACGAGCTTGGCGCGCGCCGCGCCGCGCTCCGCTACCAGATCGACGGCGTCGTCTACAAGCTCGACTCGCGCGCCGACCAGGAACGGCTCGGTTTCGTGTCGCGCGCGCCGCGCTGGGCGATCGCCCACAAGTTCCCGGCCGAGGAGGTGCAGACGCTGGTGAAGGGCATCGAGTTCAACGTCGGCCGGACCGGGACGCTCACGCCGATCGCGCGTCTCGTGCCGGTGTTCGTCGGCGGCGTGACCGTGAGTAACGTGACGCTGCACAACATCGACGAGGTGCACCGCAAGGACGTGCGCGTGGGCGACACGGTCAGCGTGCGCCGCGCCGGGGATGTGATTCCGGAAGTGGTGAGTGTCAACCTGGGGAAACGCCCGAGACCTGAGCCGGCGCAGGTGCAGCTGCCCGCCAAGTGCCCGGTGTGCGGCTCGCAGGTGCTGCGCATCGAGGGCGAGGCGGCGGCGCGCTGCACCGGGGGCTTCACATGCCGCGCGCAGCGCCAGGAGGCGCTGCGGCACTTCGGCAGCCGCCGCGCGCTCGACATCGAGGGACTGGGCGACAAGCTCATCGAGCAGCTGGTGGAGCGCGACCTGGTGCGCTCTCCCGCGGACTTATACGGCCTGAGGCCCGCGCAGCTCGCCGAGCTCGAGCGCAGGGGGGAGAAATCCGCCGCGAATCTCATCGCCGCGATTGACAAGAGCAAGAACACGACGCTGCCGCGCCTGCTGTTCGGTTTAGGGATCCGCGACGTGGGCGAGGCCACCGCGCTCGCCCTGGCGCGGCATTTCGGCACGCTCGAAGAGTTGATGCGTGCGAGCGAAGATCAGATCCAGCAGGTGCCGGACGTGGGGCCGGTGGTCGCTGCGCAGGTTGCGGCGTTCTTCGCTTCAGACAATCACATAAACGTTATCAATGAGTTAAAAGATAAAGGTGTTAAGTGGCCTGAAGTTCAGCGCACGCCCGCGGGTGAGGCTCCGGGAGCGCTCGCCGGGCGCACGTTCGTCATCACCGGAACGCTCGCCGGCATGACGCGCGAGCAGGCACAGGAATCTCTCATGGCGCGCGGCGCGAAGGTGTTGGCAAGCGTGTCGAAGAAAACCAGCTTCGTGGTCGCCGGGGGCGACGCCGGCTCCAAGCTCGCCAGGGCGCGCGAGCTCGGAGTGGCGGTGCTCGATGAGCAGCAATTCCTCGCGCTGCTCGGGGACGGCGGGAGCTGACACTCCCGCCGCCGCGCCACTGACGCTCGTTCAGTTCCTGGGCGCCGCCGGGGGCGTGCCCGATGCGGCCGGCGCGGGGGCGGCCGATATCCCCGACGAGCCCGCTGCGCGGCTCGCGCCCGCCGACTGGTCGAGGGTCTTGGTGATCTGCGCGGTGCGCATCAGATCATCCACGTAGAGCTTGAATTTCTTGGCCTGCACCACCTGCTCGAGGCGCTGCTTGACCTGATCGAAGGGCGGCGGGGTGAGCGGGCGCGTGTCCACCAGCTGGATGACATGCCAGCCGTACTGCGTCTGCACCGGCTTTTTGGTGTACTCGCCGGGCTTGAGACCCTCCACCGCGTGGACGAACTCCGGGAGCATGCGATCGGGTGTGAACCAGCCCAGATCCCCGCCGCTGTTCTTGGAGGAATCCATGGATTCCGCCTTGGCGAGATCCTCGAACTTCTCACCCTTCTGCAGCCGCCCGATGACTTTCTCCGCGAACGGCTCGGTCGCCACCAGGATGTGACGGGCGTGGTACTCGGTCTTCGACATGCCGGCCACCTGCGTGTCGTACTCCGCGTGCAGCTGCGCGTCGGTGGGCTGCTTGTCCTTGAGGTAGTGATCCGACACCGCCTGCTGCAGTACGTTGAGGCGCGACAGCGCGAGGAGGTAGGGGGTATCGCCGTTCTTGTCGAGCCCCTCCTTGGCGGCCTGCTGGGCTACGAGCCTGGCGTGGATCAGGTTATCGAGCGCCCGGCCGCGCTGCTCGGGGGTGAGCTCGGCGGAGCTCTTGCTGGTGATCCCCTTGATGTAGAACTCGTAAAAATCCCGGGTGATCGGCTCACCATTCACGTTCGCCACCGGCGGGGAACTGTCGGCCGCGGGGGCCGCGGTCTTGGGCTGACAGGCGCTGAGCGCCAGCGCGCCAAGCGCAGCGGCCAGCAGGAGGATAGGCGATTGATTCATGCTCATACGGAGGGTCCCGGTTGTTGCGATAGGGTGGTGAAATACGATGGGCGGATCGGTCAGTCCTTCTCATCGGCAGTACGCGCGCTGATGTTCAGCGCGTGCACCGAGCCCTTCAGCAGCGCAGCGACTGCGGCGTACACCATGCGGTGACGCTCTAGCGGGGAGCGTCCGCGGAAGGCCTCGGACACCAGTCTCACGCGATAGTGACCGCCGCCGCCGGCGCCGGGGTGCCCGACGTGCAGCGGACTGTCGTCGATGATCTCGAGCGCGCTCGGCGCGAGCGCCTGCCCGATGGCGACGCGCAGCTGCGCGATGACCTGCTCAGTGCTGAGGACCATGCTGCGCCTCCTTAGGCCGGCGGGCCGGCCGGCACCGTGCGGGCCGTGAGCCACATGAGCTGCAGTGCCACGAAGGCAAGCGTAAGCAGCGACAGCCCGAACACCTTGAAGTTCACCCACGCGCGCTCGCTCGCGTAGTGCGCCACCGCGAGGTTGAGCCCGCCGAGCAGCGCGTAGAAGCCCACCCACCAGGCGTTCAGCCGCCGCCAGCGCGCCGCGGGGAGCTGCAGCCGCTCGCCGAACGCGCTGCCGAGCAGGCGCTCGGTCAGGGTGCGCTTGCCGATCCAGGTGCTCGCCAGGAACGCGACACTCGCGATCCAGAAGAACACCGTGGGCTTCCACTGGATGAAGTGCCGGTCGTGCAGCAGCAGCGTCGCCGTGCCGAAGATCAGCACCAGCACGGCGGACAGCGCGTGCATCGGCGGGATGCGCCGTTGCCGCAGCCAGTCGAGCGCCAGCATCGGCAGCATTGCGGCCATGAGCACCGCGGTCGCCAGGTACAACCCGCGCAGATAATAGGCCACGATGAACGCCACGAGCGGCGCAAACTCGGTGAGAGCCTGCATGGGAGGGTGCGGAGTGGGCGGTTATGAAAGGCAACGGTATACGCGGCAAACGGCCGCGTATATTGTCACGCGCCGCGCGCACTTTCCATGGAGTCCCTGCGTAGCACCTTGGCGACACGGTGAGCGATGGCCGAGTTCCTCGAGCTGCACCCGATCGATCCGCAGCGGCGCCTCATCCGCCGGGCGGCCGAAGTGGTGCGTGCCGGGGGTCTGATCGCGTACCCGACCGACTCCTGCTACGCGCTCGGCTGGCACCTGGGCGACAAGAGCGCGCAGGAGCGTGTACGGCGCATCCGCCAGGCCGACCGGCATCATCACTTCACGCTGGTGTGCGCCAACCTCGCCGAGGTGGGCCGTTTTGCCCGGCTCGAGACCTGGC
>JBOIAH010000084.1:0-1108 GCA_050739055.1 Steroidobacteraceae bacterium
GTCGCGAGGCGATGGGCGCGCAGCGTCCCTTCGAACTTCGCTCCCAGGCGCACCAGCGCGTTGCGCGAGCGCTCGTTGCGCATGTCGGTGTGGAAACACACGCGGTGCACCTGCCACACCTCGAACGCGTGGGCGAGCATCAGGAGCTTCGCCTCGGTGTTGGCCGCCGTGCGGATGGCGGACGCCGCGAGCCAGGTGTAGCCGATCTCGCAGGCGTCTGGCCCCGTGCGCCGCGCGTGGCTGTGGCCCTCCGGCCACGGCCAGCGCTCGATGAGGAAGAAGCGGGTCGAGCCGATCACCGCGCCGTCGGCGATGCGCACGGTCGCGAACGGCAGTGCGCTGCCCGCCGCGCGCCACTCGAGCGCGGCTTGCACATACTGCGCGATCTCAACCGTCCCCTGCGGCACCGCGCTCCAGTGGTACGGTTCCAGGTCCTGTCCCGCCGCGGCGACGAGACCCGGGATATGCTCGCGCGCGAGCGGTTCCAGACGCACTTGCGTGCCTGCCAGGACGAGGGCTTCAGGGGTCACTTAGATCCCGCGTGATATCGCGCCGCGAGCGGTGCTCGCCGCACCGCGCAGAGACCCGCCATCCTCCAGGTACGCACGCCGCGGCACTAACCCGCGGCGCTCTCCGACTCCTCTCCCACGGTCGTCTCTTCGGCATCCGGCAGCCCGCCGCTTACGTCCATGAAGCTGCGGCGGTCGGTGCCTTCCAGCTTGCGCCGGCGCGAGGCGTGGGCCGCAAAGCCCGTGCCCGCCGGGATGAGCCGTCCGACGATGACGTTCTCCTTCAGTCCCCGCAGATCGTCCTTCAGTCCACGCACCGCAGCCTCGGTCAGTACGCGGGTGGTCTCCTGGAAGGAGGCCGCGGAGATGAACGACTCGGTCGCCAGCGACGCCTTGGTGATGCCGAGCAGCACCGGCTGCAGGCGTGCGGCCTTCTTGCCGTCCTGCCCGGCGCGATCGTTCACGTCCAGCGCCCGCGCGCGATCGAGCTGCTCGCCGCGCAGGAGCGTCGTCTCGCCCGCCTCCTGCACCTCGGTCTTGCGCAGCATCTGGCGGATGATCACCTCGATGTGCTTGTCGTTGATCTTCACGCCCTGCAG
>JBOIAH010000085.1:0-8382 GCA_050739055.1 Steroidobacteraceae bacterium
GGCCGACAGTGGACCGACTGAGACCTCCTTCGTCTCGGCGGCCGTCAAAGGCGTGCTGGCGAAAGGGTGGCAGATCAACCTCGGGGGTGCCTATTCGAAGGCGTCTGCCCGTTTTATCGAGTCCAACTTCACCCTCAACTACGCGGCCATCAACGCAGCGCTCGCGAGCTCCGACCCGGCGACCGCGCTCAATATCTTCGGGGATGGCTCGCATACCAACGCTACCGCCCTGGCTGCGCTGCGCGGACAGAACATCACCACCAATGATTTGAACGTATTTACCGCTGCATCGGCCAACGTGATTGCCGATGGTCCATTCTTTAACTGGCGCGCCGGCGCGATTCGGCTTGCGATCGGGGGCGAGTTTCGACATGACCATTCCGCCGGGATCAATATTTCGGGGAACCCCGAGGATCGGGGACGCTTGATTCGCTCGGGATTTTTCGAGGTGGCGGTGCCGATATTGGGTGCGCGACCGGGCTCAGCAGCCGATCGCCTGGATTTGTCGTTGTCGGGTCGCTACGACAGCTACAGCGATGCCGGCAGCACGTTCAATCCGAAGATGGGCCTCAGCTGGCAGCCGTCAGCACTCATGAAGGCGCGTGGTAACTGGGGAACCTCGTTCCGTGCTCCGCCTTTCTTTTTGAGTAATCGCGACCAGGTGGGTGATACCTTTATTGAAGATGTCATTGATCCTCAATCTGCGACCGGGCACTCACGCGTCTTTGTTCTGGCAGGGCCACTTCCGGACTTGAAGCCGGAGACGGCGCGTACCTGGACCGCTGGTGTGGACTTGACTCCGCCGGCCATTCAGAACCTCTCACTGTCGCTGACGTACTTCGATATCGACTACCAGGGGAGGATCACTACCCCAGGATACAGTGCGACCTTCCTCAGCCAGGAGGCGCAATACGCCTCTCTGATCACACGCAATCCGACGCAAGCGCAGATTGATGCGGCTTGCAAGAAACCGCCGCTGGCGGGTGGGGATTGCAACCAACCGATCGCTGCAATTCTCGACGACCGGTTTCGCAATCTTGCCAGCCTCAAGACGCGGGGTGTGGATGCGGCCTTGGACTATCTACTCCGCACTGGGTGGGGTAACGTCAGGACGAGCGTGAACGGCACCTATACGATTGACCAAAGGCAGCAGATAGTCCCTACGGCGCCGGTCGTCGACCTGGTGAATACCGTCGGCAACCCACCGAGCTTGCGGTTGGTCGGAAACGTGTCCTGGTCGCTTAGGGGCTGGACGGTTCAGAGCACCGTGAACTACACCGGTGCCTACCGCGATCTCGCCTCCGTCCCGCAGCGCCGAGTCAATTCCTGGACGACGGTCGATGTGCATATCGGTTACCGCGTCGATGGCGGCTCGGGCTGGCTTGCCAATACGCAATCCAATCTGGGAATTATCAATCTCTTCGACCAGCGCCCGCCCTTCGTCAACCAGTTTGACCTGACCTCGGGCACGCTGGGGTACGACGCGGCCAATGCCACGCTGCTCGGCAGAGGGGCCAGCTTGCAGGTTGTGAAGCGCTGGGGGCTCTGAACCAGGTCGGAGCCCTAACAAAGGGGTCCGGGGCACACCGGACCACAGTTGCAGCGGCTTTCCTGAAATCTTCCGGGAAATAGGAGCCCGCCTTCGTGCGGAGTTCATGCACGCCGAGGCGCTTTGAGTAACAAATGATGGCCACCGGCAAACCGCCACCAGGGGATCGGCATGTTGCGCTCTTTCGGATCTGTGGCTGCCTTGGTTTTGATCATGGACGCGTGCGGCGACGGCGGGCAGGCTTCGTTGGCGACGCCGAAGTTGTCCTACAACGGGTCGATCCCCTTTCCGGCCGTGGTCGGCGAGGCGATCGTACTAACTCCCGCTGTGTCCAGGACGGTGGAGCAGTACAGAGTGAGTCCCTCTTTGCCATCGGGCTTGTCGATCGATGAGCTGAGCGGGGTCATATCGGGCACCCCGAGGAAGGCGAGCAGCGCGGCGACTTATGTGGTGAGGGCCACCGGCGCGGGAGTTCGCGTCACGTTTCCGCTGGTGCTGAGCGTGACCGAGCCGCCGAGCGGCCTCTCCTACGTCAATCCGATGAACGCGACCGTGGGGGTGGCACTTGCGCCGCTAAGCCCCAGCATTACAGGAATCGTCGATCACTATGCCGTTTCGCCAACCCTGCCTCCCGGCATCGTGCTCAATAGCACCAGCGGGATCCTCTCGGGTACCCCGAGCGAAGCGAGGAACCTAGTCTAGTGCCCTACACGATCACGGCGAGCAGCCTGGCTGGGAACACGCGCTTCGTGCTCTTGCTCACCGTGACGCCGGCGCCGTCAGGCGCCATGGCCAAGCATGGCCCGGCGCCCAGAAGGCGATCCTAACGCAGGGATTCACTTTTGCGAGCGCCCCGCTTACCGGCGGGCGCGGACCCCCGCCGGGTCCAGCCACTTCCTTAGCGGACGTCTGGCAGAGGTCAGTTCCGCCCGTCGACTAGCCAAGTCAAGGCGCGACCGGTTTGGTGGCCGACCAGTCGCGCCGCGAACTCGACTGGAGCCGACCATGTCTGGCTGATCAGCTTCATGCACTACGACCTGGGCTTCTTCGACGATCAGTGCAATCGGGTCGAGTGCGCTCCTAACCCCTTCACTGCTGATATGGAACGACCTGTCAAGTGATCGTGTATTGGATCGTTTCACCCGTTGTGCTCGGTCAAGAGCAAAGAGACAGCGGCCGGGGCAGCGGGTATCGACGGTTGATCACTCTGATATTCGTGGATCGAGCGCGAGCGCCCGCCATCATGGTCGTGATTCGTCGGGAGCTGCCTCGGACTAGAGTCGCGGGTCCGGCCGTGGAGGCCTGGCGCATAGAAGTTCACGAGGATTCTCCTGTGCCGTGTGCCATCCCAGCCGCTGACCCTTTGCGCCTGTGCCGAGTTCATGAGAGTTTTCGCTCCGCCTCAAGCGGCGCGCTTGACCTCCTGTGGGGTGTGCGAGCGCTCGAGCTCAACGCCGATCGCCCAGATAAATCCCAGCAATTCCCGCCCCACAGCGGTGATGACCTTTTGCTTCGGTTTGCCCCGCGCGAGCAGCGCACGGTAACGCGCGTGCAGGCGGTGTTGCGCCCGCCAGGCGATCGCCTTGACCGCCTCGCTCTGGTCGCGTTGCCTGGCCGCCAGCGCCGGACCGATCGCCGGTCGATGCCGGTACGCCCAGGCCGCCTCCGTCACGATGCGCCGCAGGTGCGCATTGCCCGCTTTGCTGATCGCGCCGCGACACACCCGCTCACCACTCGAGTGCTCGCGCGAGATCGCCCCGGAGTAACCCATGAGTTGTCGCGGGTGGGCAAAGCGCGAGAGCTCCCCAAGCTCGGCGACCAGCGTGACCGCGGAGACCTTCGCGATCCCGCGCAGGCTCTGCAGCCCGCCGATTACCGCGCGCAGCGCTTCGGGCGTGCGCTCCACGGCCGCATCGATCCCGCGCTCGAGCCGCACGATGCGCTCGGCAGCATGCTCGACCTCGTGCAGATAATCCAGCAATGTCACTTCCTGCGCGGCGTGTTCAAAGTGCTGCTGCTTGACCCAGCCCAGATACTTCAGCGTCCAGGGCGTGGTCCCCGCCGGTGCGCGTCGCCCCTGGCGCAACAGGAACTTGCCGAGCCGGTTGCGGGCGCGCAGCTGATCGCGCTTCCCCGCCAGGGGCGCGCGCACCAGATCGCGCAGCGCTTCATGCGCCGCATCCGGCACCCACACCGCCGTCAGATCCCCCGCACGGTGGCAACGCGCCAGCTTCTCGGCGTCTCGCCGATCGGTCTTGACCCGATCCCCGCTCTTCACCGGCACCAGCGTCGGCGCGACCACTTGGCAAGTCACCCCCAGCTGCGTCAATTGCCAATACAGCACATAACCCGTAGGCCCCGCCTCGTAGCAGACCCTCAAACTCTCGGGTTTACCCAACTTGCCGATCAGCCGCCGCACCGACTCGGCGCGGTTGGGGATCACACCCAGGCTGCGCACTTCACCACCCACTTCTGCCACCGCCACCGCAATCGTCTCCGCATGGACATCCAAACCGATAAATCGTACGTTCTTCATGGCCGGCTCCCATTCGTATGCGGCTCTGCGCCGCGGTTCTTCCCGATCCACAGCGTAATCCGCGAAGCTGCGAATCGGGAGCCGGTCGTTCCATGATGACTAGAGTGTCACCCATGTCTCCGGTATAAAGCCTTACCCATCTGTCCGGAACAGACCGAAGAGGGTCTGGCGCCCCCGGCCGGAGTTGAACCGACGACCTACCGCTTAGGAGGCGGTCGCTCTATCCACTGAGCTACGGGGGCGCAAATCGCGGCAAGTCTACCGGGGCCGGGTGGCCGCGCCCACCACCCCCTCACGCGCCCACGACGTTTCAGTGTGTCAGCCGCTCGAATGGCTGCGCCGCGGATGGGACGACGTGAAGCACATCGGCACCCCGGGCCTGGCTCACGGGGCACTGATCGCCATCCTGGGGGCGGTGCTGCTCATGCTCGGCAGCACGCACCTGTACCTGACGGCCGCGGCCGTGACGGGCTACCTGCTGGTGGGGCCGGTGATGACGACGGGCCTTTGCGAGCTGGCGCGGCGCCGGGCAGCGAGAGAGTCCTTGGGGTTCGATGAATCGCTGCAGGCGTTCGCGCGCAATCCCGATGGGCTGATGCACTTCGCCGGCGTGCTCGCGCTCATTGCGCTGGTGTGGTTCGTGTTTTCCGCGATCGTGCTGGACACGGCGTTCAACGCCTCGGTCCCGAGTCTCGCGGTGGCGCTGTGGGGCGGCGCGGCTCCCTTGAACGCCGCACAGATCCTCGCCTACGTCGGCTGCGGCGCGGTGCTCGCGGCCATCGTCTTCACGGTGTCGGTCGTCGCGGTGCCGCTGATGATCGACCGGCACGCGAGTGCCGCGGATGCCATCCGCGCCAGCATCCGCGCGACCTTCGCCAACCTGCCGGCGATGCTCGTGTGGAGCTTGCTCATCGTGGCTGTCACGGCACTGGGCTTTGTCACCCTGCTGGTCGGCATGGTGATCGTCGCGCCGCTCCTGGGCTACGCGACCTGGCACGCCTACCGGGACCTGGTCGCGTAGCGGCCCTGTCCGACGGCGTGGGAGTTGATGGTGGAGCGGAAGGGGATCGAACCCTCGACCTTCGCATTGCGAACGCGACGCTCTCCCAGCTGAGCTACCGCCCCACGCAAGGCGCGCGATTCTAGCATCGCAGTCCGGCAGGTCCAATTTGACGCACGCCGGGGGCGGCGCCGCGGGACAGCCCCTTTTGCCGGGCCGGTGGTAACCGTCCCGGCCGGATGCGGCTATGATTCGCATGCAGGGCAGCTGCGGACCTTGAGGGATGGAGATCAGCGCATGCTGGCAATGGGCGGACGCGCGCCTGAATTCACCTTGCCGGACCAGGACGAGCAGAACGTGTCGCTCAGCACGCTCCTGCGCCACGGCCCGCTGATCCTGTACTTCTACCCGGCGGATTTCACTTCCGGCTGCACGCGTGAAGCCTGCGTCCTGCGGGATATGCACCCGGAGATCCTGCAGGCGGGCATGGATGTCGCGGGCGTGAGCCCCCAGACGCCGGAGAGCCACCGGGCGTTCCGGGAAAAGCACCGCCTGCCCTTCACGCTGCTCTCGGATCCCGACAAGTTCGTGATCCGCATGTACGACCTGCTCGGCCCGCTCGGCTTTGGTGTGCGCCGTGGGACGTACCTCATCGATCAGGCCCGCTATATCCGCGGCGCGGTGCTGGCCAATTTCCGCATCGCCGAGCATGAGGCGTTCGTCCGCAGGGCGGTGGCGCTGAGCGCCGGCGCGACGCGCACCCAACGCGCGCCGCAATAGCGCCTTCAGTACTTCAGACGCAGCACGTGCGCGCGGCCGACGCTCGGCACGCTGACTATATATAAGAGATCGGGGTCGTCCGGCGCTGGCGGCGTCGCCTGCGCGCCTCCCAGCTCTTTCAGGAATTGCTGCAAAGCGGCAATGCTCCCGATCACCAGGACCGCCCCGCCGCCGTGCGCCCGCAGCACGGCCGCCGCCGTCCCCGAGGCGTCGCCGGAGTTGTAGACGACCGGAGTGAGGTGCAGCAGGTCAACCAGGGGTGCCGCGGCCTGTTGCGCGCGGTGCTCGCGACTCACGTAGATCGCGTCCAGGTGCCCCCCGCCGCCGCCGAACATCTGCGCGAGCCGCTGCGCGCGCTGCTCGCCCTCGGTGGAAATCGGCGGATCCTCGATCGTTCCGGGCTCCTTTTCCCCCGACGGCACCAGCACCACGACCGTGGTGGTCGCCGCGCGATAGCCGGCAAACACGACGCCGATCGCGACCAGCCCCGCGAGCAGCGTCACCCACAGCGGTGCCAGAAATGGGCGTCGATGACGCGTGATGCCCGGCGGTTCCATGGGTCAATCATAGTGTGGCCGGCACGTGCGCGGGTATTTTGCCTCCGGTATCTGTAATCTCTCGGGCCAGTTGGCAGCGCACTTGCGGCATTGGGAGGGGTCAATGCCATCCGGCGGGCAGACCACGGTCATCCAGCGAATCCTGGAACGGCGTGCCGAGCGCCCGGTGAGCGTGCACGAAGAAACCACCGCGACCGTCGCGGTCATGCTGCGCGTGGTTCCGCCGCCGAAGGCCCTGCTCGCCTTCGAGGATCCCGTGCTTCGCGCCCAGGTCGAGCGGCGCATCCCGCCCGATATCTTCGAGGTCGAGCTGGTCGCCCCCGGGACCGAGACGCTGCAGCGCCTCGCGGCCGAGTTCCGCCAGGTCATTTTCACCGACAGCCTGGAGCTGATTCGCCAGCTGCGAGCGCGCGCGGCGAGCCGCACCCCGTACGTCGTCTACGTCGCGGAGCTTGACGAGGGGGCGGAGCGCGAAGCGGGGCTGGTGGCCGGAGCCGACGAGTGTGTCGGGCGGCGTGCGCCCGACCGGGAGATCGATGCGCGCATCGGCGCCGCGCGTCGCATCGCGGAGCTCGAGACGGTCCTGCGCATCACGCTGGAGGAGAACCGCAAGCTCTCGGCCACCGACGATCTGACGCGCGTGGCCAGCCGCCGCTTCTTCGGCAAGCATTTTCCGCGCGAAGTCGAGCGCGCGGCACGCTATGGCCGCGCCCTGTCGCTCATCCTGTGCGACATCGACTTCTTCAAGAACATCAACGACACGCTCGGCCACGCCTGCGGCGACGAGGTCCTGCGGCAGTTTGGCGCGCGCCTGCAGCAGGCGCTGCGGCGCGGCGTCGACTGGGTGGCGCGCATCGGCGGAGAGGAGTTCGCCGTCGTGATCCCCGAGACTGGCTACGAGGCGGCACTGGAGGTGGCGCGTAAACTGCGTGCCGCGATCGCCTCGCCGGCCTTCACCGGTGACGGCCGGGACGTCGAAGTAACGGCGAGTTTCGGGGTATGCGGGATGGACCGCGTGCCGACCAGCGAGCGCGCGCTCGGCGAGCGCGTGCTGAAGATCGCCGACGCGGCGCTCTACGGCAGCAAACAAGCCGGCCGCAACCGCGTCACCGCGACCCGCTACAACGCGCCGGGCGGCTGAAGGCTCGCCCGGCGTGCGCCGCGGTGGCGAAAACTCGCCCACCGTGACGCAAGCCCGTGCCGCCACTCATCGTTTCCCGTGCTGCGCCCGTTCTGTCCACATGGTTATGCACACCTTCTGTGGATAAGTGCCGCGGTGGAAACCGCCGGACGCTTGTGTGACACTGATCATCTCGCGCTTCGCAGGCCCGCAGATGAACAAGACCGGCAGCGAACCTCAAGAGCTACCCGCCGAGCCCCTGGAACGAGCCCGACTGCAAGCGGATGTCGCCAAGCAGCGCGTGCGCATCGCCAAGGACGAGCTGAAACGCGCGCGCAAGCGCTTGAAGGAAGCCAAGCGCGAAGCCAGGCGCGCGCGCAAGCAATCCGCCGCGGCCCGCAAGGCCTGGAAGCGCGTACGGCGTGCCCAGGAGGAAACCCGCTTGCAGCAGCAGATCGGATCCGAGCCTGGGCGCGAGAAGAGCGCCCGGTTGGTCGCCAAATCCGCGCGGACCGCGCGCAGCCCCGAGAGTCGCACCCGGTCATCCGCGGCACGCAAGGGCGCCAAGCGCCGGATGCGCGCGCCGGCCTCGACACCGGCCCCGACCCCGAGCGGCGCCGCCGCGACTGCGGTGTCCGGCACCGCGACGCCCGCCGCTGCGCTGCCGCAAGCCGAGACGCCCGTTGGTGTACCGGCCACCGAAGAGGCGGCCTGAGATCATGCAGCACCCACCGGGGACGGACACTGCCACCGCGCCGCGCACGGCGCCTTCGAGCTCGCGCATGGTCGCGAGCTATCTCACGGATGTGGAGCAGCTGCTCGAGGCGCAGCGCTGGGATG
>JBOIAH010000086.1:0-2329 GCA_050739055.1 Steroidobacteraceae bacterium
AGCGCGCATAGAGCGCGCCGCGCTGCGACTGGCGGTAGGGGCCGAGCGCGTCCTCGCGGTCAGGACCGCCGTCCCAGTCGATGCCGAGCCAGCGCAGGTCGTGCAGCAGCGCACTGCGGTGCGCGTCGTGGCTGCGTTCGGCATCGGTGTCCTCGATGCGCAGCAGGAAACGCCCGCCCCCGTGCCGCGCCAGCAGCAGGTTGAACAGCGCGGTGCGCGCATTCCCCAGGTGCAGCTCCCCGGTGGGGCTGGGAGCGAAGCGGGTGACCGTGCGCGCCGCGCCCGCCGTGGGGGGATTTCCGCTGCCGCTCATTGACACCATGTTACGGGAAACCCGTGAATCTCAACAAAGGCCTCCCGGCAGCGCACGCCGCGCTGCGCAGGGCGTGCAGCGCCGCAGTCGCTGAATTTCGCGCCCGGCTATAGAATTCGCCGCCGCGCCCGCACACCTGACGGAGGATCGATGTCCACCCAGACCCGCACCCGGATCGCAGCCACTTCCTGGCTGCTCCTCGCTCTGCTGGTGCACGGCGCGGCGCGCGCCGATGAGCCGAACGCGCAGCTGCGCGTCACCACCAATATGGGAGAGTTCGTCATCGAGGTGCTTCCCGAGCGTGCCCCGCTCACGGTCGCCAACTTCCTGCGTTACGTGCGCGAGGGCTTCTATTCCAACACGCTGATCCATCGGGTGGTGCCGAACTTCGTCATCCAGGGCGGTGGCCACGACGCCACCACCTACAAGCTCAAGCCGGTGCACCAAGACATCGTCAATGAGTCGGGCAACGGCCTGCAGAACAAGCGCGGCACCGTGGGACTGGCGCGCGCGGTCGCCCCGCACTCGGGCAACGCGGGGTTTTACGTGAACCTGGTCGACAACCCGGATCTCGACCCGGTCCCGACCCGGTGGGGTTACACGGTATTTGGCCGTATCGTGCAGGGGATGGACGTGATCGACCGCATCGGCGAGACGCCCACGGGAGCCATGGGACCGTTCAAGCAGGATGCGCCGCTCAAGCCGGTGATCATCCAGAGCATTACGATCATCACGCCGGGCGCGCCGCCGGTGGCGACTCCGGTGACGCCCGCTGCGCCGCAGAAGATCCTCTCCCCGAAATAGCCGCAACCGCGCCGCCGAGCTGCGATGACGCGCCTGTTCATCTCGGATGTGCACCTGAGCGCCGGCTCGCCGCAGGCGATCGCGCAGTTCCTCGGCTTTCTGGGCAGCCACGCCGCGGGCGCCGAGGCGCTCTATATTCTGGGCGACCTGTTCGAGACCTGGGTCGGCGACGACGATCGCAGCCCGGAAGGCGAGCGCGTGTGCCAGGCGCTGCACTCACTCACCGCGGGCGGCGTGCCGTGCTTCGTCCTGCACGGCAACCGGGACTTCCTCCTCGGTGCGGGGTTCTGCGAGCGCAGCGGCGCTCGCCTGCTCGCCGACCCGGTGGTGGCGGACTTCGACGGTGAGCCGGTGCTGATCACCCACGGCGACGCGCTGTGCAGCGACGATCATCCCTACCAGGAATTGCGCACCCTGGTGCGCAGCCCCGCGTGGCAGCGGCGCTTCCTCGCGCTGCCGCTCGCGACCCGGGAAATGCTGGCCGATGAGGCGCGCGCCGGCAGCCGGCGGCATACGGCGCGTACTATCCCTTACATCATGGACGTGAATGCCGCGGCGGTCGCGGCGGCGTTCCGGGCGGCGCGGGTTCGGCGCATGATCCACGGGCACACCCACCGCGAGGGTGTCCACGATACGCTGGTCGACGGCAGCCGCGTACAGCGCATCGTGCTGGGCGCCTGGTACGAGCGCGGCAGCTACCTCAGTTGCGAGCGGGGGGAATACGAGCTGCGCGAGCTGCCGCGTTGAGGGGTCCCGAGGCGGCGTAGCCCGCGCAGCTCGCAGCGCGAGGCGCGGCTCACTCGCGCGTACCCCGCGCGAGCCACCCGTCGAGCGTGTCCGCGAGCGCCCTTGCTGCCTCATGCGCGCCCGCGAAGCGATCCGCGGGCGCCTTGGCGAGCAGCCGCTCGAGCACCGGCTGCACCGCGGCGAAGCGTTCCGGCAGCTGCGGCACCGGCTCCTTGCGGTGTTTGTAGACGATCGCCATCGGGTTGTCGGCGCGGTAGGGCTTCTCGCCCGTGAGCATCTCGAACAGCATGACGCCGAGACTGTACAGATCGCTGCGCGCATCGATCGCTTCCGCGTGGCCCTGCTCCGGGCTCATGTAGTGGGGCGTGCCGAGGATGGTGCCGTGGTCGGTCACGCTGCGCGCGAGCGCCGCGTCCTTGGACAGCCCGAAGTCGATGAGCGCGATGGTGCCGTCGGCGCGCAGCA
>JBOIAH010000087.1:0-1525 GCA_050739055.1 Steroidobacteraceae bacterium
CGGCGAGTACCTGGAGCGGCTGTACCTGAAGAACGAGCTGGCGCGCGGCGAGTTCACCATCCACGGCCGCAGGGTCGATCTCGCCGCGGTGCGCGGGCCGATGTTCGTGGTCGGAACCGAGACCGACCACGTGGCCCCGTGGCGCTCGGTGTACAAGGTCCGCGCCCTGACGCGCAGCTCCGATTACACGTTCCTCTTGACGAGCGGCGGCCACAACGCCGGCATCGTGAGCGGACCTGCGCATCCGCGCCGCCGCCACCGCATGCTCAGCTGGTCGACAGCCACGGCAACGCTGTCGCCGGACGAGTGGCTCAAACGCGCGCTGCTGCGTGAGGGCTCGTGGTGGCCTTCCTGGCAGCGCTGGCTCGTGAAGCATTCGGGCGCGAAGCGCCACAGAGCGCGCGCGCTGCGCGCGCCGGCGGGAGCCGCGGGCGCGGGCCTGGAAGATGCGCCGGGGCGCTACGTGCGCCAATAGTTTGCGTGCGCGAATAGTCGCGCCCGCGGCGTCCGATGGACGCATCCGGAAAATCGGCGTACTAATAAAGTGACAGCCTGACGATGGAAATGGTGGAGCCATGAGCACTCAGACTACGAGAATCGCTTACGTCACCGGCGGCATGGGCGGCATCGGCACGGCGCTCTGCCGGCGCCTTTGCAAGGAGGGCTACACGGTCATCGCCGGGTGCGGCCCGGGTTCGACGCGCAAGGAGCGCTGGCTGCGCGACATGCGCGCCGAGGGCTGCAACATCCACGCCTCCGAGGGCAACGTCTCCGACTGGGAGTCGACCCGGCATGCCTTCGCCGCGGCGCGCGCCGAGGTGGGCGAGATCGATATCCTCGTCAACAACGCCGGCATCACCCGCGACGGCACGTTCCAGAAGATGACCAACGAGGCCTGGCACGCGGTGATCGAGACCAACCTCAACTCGCTGTTCCACGTCACCAAGCAGGTGATCGACGGCATGGTCGAGCGCGGCTGGGGCCGGATCATCAATATCTCGTCCGTCAACGGCCAGCGGGGGCAGTTCGGGCAGACCAACTACTCCACCGCCAAGGCGGGCATCCACGGCTTCACCATGGCGCTCGCGCAGGAGGTCGCCGCGCGCGGCGTCACCGTGAACACCGTGTCACCCGGATACATCGGCACCGACATGGTGCGGGCGGTCAAGCCCGAGCGACTCGAGAAGATCGTGGCGGGCATCCCGGTCAAGCGCCTCGGCGAACCGGACGAGATCGCCTCGATCGTCGCGTGGCTGGTGAGCGATGAGTCCGCCTTCGCAACCGGCGCCGACTTTTCGCTGAACGGCGGCCTGCACATGGGCTAGACCCGCCGGAGTGCAGCTCAGTGCCGGCGAGCCCAAGCGGAGAAGCAGGCGTTGAAGGTGTGCGTAGTGGGCGCGGGAGCCATCGGCGGCTTCCTGGGGACACGCCTGGCGAACGCGGGACACGCCGTGTCGGCGCTCGCGCGCGGCGCGACCCTGGTGTCGCTGCGCGACCGTGGCTGGCGCCTGCATGAGAATGGCAC
>JBOIAH010000088.1:0-5105 GCA_050739055.1 Steroidobacteraceae bacterium
CCTGGAGATGGTCCAGGCGTCCGATCTCAAGCCCGCCGACATCGCGGTCGCCCGCCGTGAGAATCCGCACCTCGCGCCGCACGGGTACAGCCGGCCGCGGTGGATCTGGGCGCCGTTGCCGGACAACCCGGACGAAGCCGCCCGGATCGTGCAGTCGACAGTCTTCGGTGGCCAGGACGTCATCGACATGCCCCGGTACTTCCGTCCCTGGGACGAGGGACTGCCGCAGCTGCGCAAGCAGCTGCAGACCGTCGACGAGATGAAGTACTTCACGCGGACCGAGAAGGGCGCGCTGAAGAATCGCATCACACAGCTCGGGCTCCCCGCCGGTGGCGCCAACGCGCTCGTCATGTGGGGGGGCAGCCGGCGGGTGCTCGCGGTGTTCGACCCGGCGACGCTGCGCATCAGGGCCCTGCTGCGAGCCGACTGAGGCTGACGGGTGATGCCAGCCATGAGCTACTCCTACGTGGTAGGAATGAGCCTCAGTCCAGCGACGACAACACCTGGAAATCGAACACCGCCTCCTCGCCATCGAGATCGACCTCGAGCACTTGATTTACGGGCTCGTCGTGCACAGCGAGCTGACCAAGGACCGCCTGGAATAGCTGTTGCTGTAGCTCAACATTTACGTTCGGAATGAGGATCACCAGGCCGGGATGAAGAGCCTGCTCGGCATATAACTTAACTTACGGAAATCAGCGGCGTTGTTCGTGACGAGAACAAAGTCTTTCTCGCACGCGTAACTTGCAACGTTCCAGTCCTTCCAGCCCTCCTTCCCCAGATGAGCAACGTGATGCGCCTCGTAGCCCGCCTCGCCCGCGACGACCACCAATCGGACACTCAGACACTCGTCGATCAGGAACCTCACGATGGCTTATGCAGCGGCACGCGCACGCGACGCAAGGATGGTCGGTCCTGTGAAAACTGCTTTCGAGGCCGGCCGCGCGACGGGTAAGCCTGAGCGTAAAGTGGCGCCAGGCGAATCATCTCGGCCGAGAGACGTGGATAGGAATCGAGGATCTCAGCCTCGGTGCCCCCCTGCTCCATCAGCATCGCAATCAGGTGCACCGACACGCGCGTGCCGCGAAAAACCGGATCGCCCCCTTGGATTTCCGGGTCACTCACGACCAGGGAGCGTGCACGGCGCAGTGTACGGAGCGAGGCAGCCAAGTCGCGCCGCGGCTCTCGTAGGTCAATCTTGACCAAGCCCGCCTCGAGCGAGAGGACCTTGCGCGACGAGTTTGCCAGCGCCTCGAAGACCCGTCGACGCAGCTCCGGGAAAAAGCCGCTCGCCAGCCGATACTCCAGCGCAAGCGCAAGGAGAGCTTGAGCGTCCAGCAGCCGCACTGAATCACTGGCGCTCGGGCGCACAGTCGTCGGCACCAGGTTTTTGTCGATCGCGTTGTTCACTGCTTTGAGCGACAACCGTGTCAGGACCGCCGCCTCGGTCGGGGTAAACAGAGCTTCAGCGAGCGTGCTCATGGGTCACCTAAAAATCTTCTCTGATTGGAGATCATATATTATTTATCTGCCGGTATCCACTCAAATTGATGCTGGGCCTCCGCCCGGGTTGGCCGAAGGGAAGGCCCAGGCCATCGCACTGCGCGGGAACTCGCGCCAAAGAGCCCAGCCGCCGAGGGGAAAACTAAGCTACGGCGCCGCGGCCGGCGCGCCCGCCTGCGGTGCGGGCCCGGGCGCGTTCATGCCCAGCCACTTCGCGAGGAACGCCCATTGGTCGGCGAAGTCATCAATCTGCATCCACACGGGCTTGCCGGCGCCGTGTCCGGCGCGGGTCTCGACACGGATGAGGATGGGATTCGGGCAGCTCTGCGCCGCCTGCAACGCGGCGGCGAACTTGTAGCTGTGCCAAGGCACGACCCGGTCGTCATGGTCCGCGGTGGTGATGAGCGTCGGCGGATAGCAGGTGCCCTTCCGGACGTTCTGATAGGGCGAGTAGGCGTACAACGCCTTGAACTGTTCGGGGTCCTCGGCGAGCCCGTAGTCCGATGACCATTGGCGCGCATTGGCGCTGGCGGTCTGGTAGCGCAGCATGTCGAGCACCCCCACGGCGGGCAGGGCTGCGCCGAACAGGTCCGGGCGCTGGGTGAGTACCGCGCCGATCAAGAGGCCGCCGTTGCTGCGGCCGTAGACGCCTAAGCGCGCGGTGCGCGTGTAGTGCTGGTCGATGAGATATTGCGCCGCGGCGATGAAGTCATCGAACACATGCTGCTTGTGGGTCAGCGTGCCCGCCTTGTGCCAGGCCTCGCCGTACTCGCCGCCGCCGCGCAGGTTCGCCTCGGCGTAGGCGCCGCCCATTTCCAGCCACGCCTGCACCGCGGGGCGGTACTGCGGCGTGAGGGAGATGTCGAATCCACCATAGCCGTACAGCAGCACCGGCTGGCTGCCGTCCTTCACCATGTCGCGCCGGTGCGTGATGTACATCGGCACGCGCGTACCGTCCTTGCTCGCGTAGAACACCTGCTCGGTGACGTACGCGGCGGTGGAAGCCGGCACGCGCGGCTCGCGCCACAGCGTCACCTTGCTGGCAGGCACGTCGAAGTGATAAATCCGGCGCGGCGTCAGGTAGTCGGTATAGCCGAAGAAGGTCTCCGTCTGCCGGCCCTCGCCCTGGAATCCGTCGATTCCTCCCTTGCCGGGCAACGGCACCTCGCCCACCGGACGCCCATCGCGCTCGTACACTCGCGCGACCCCGTGCGCGTCTTCGACGTACCGGGCGACGATTCGCCCGCCGACATAGGTAGCTTCCTCGAGTGCCGTGTGCCCCTCGGGCACCACGGTCCGCGCCGCCGCGGGGTCACGCGCGTCGACCGCAATGACGCGGCTGAGCGGCGCATCCTTCGTGGTCTGGAAGTACAGCTCATCGCCCTGCGAGCCGATGAACCTATAGAGCGCATCCCACGCGGAGAACACCGGCTGCGCCTTCGCGCCCGGATGGCGCAGGTCGAGCAGGCTGACGCCGTTCTTCTCGTAACCCTCGACGAGGGTGATGACGAGGAAACGCCCGTCGTCGGTCACCCGGGCAGCCGGAATCCGGGTCGGGTGGTCGGTCACCGCGTACACCAGCCGGTCCTGGTCCTGCGCACTCCCGAGCCGGTGGAAGTACACCGCGGGCCGGCCGGAGTCGTCGCCCTTGCCGTCGGCGAGCGACGGATAGCGGCTGTAGTAGACGCCCGAGCCGTCGTGCGCCCAGGACACGCCCCAGAACTTGGTGAAGCGCAGGGTGTCCGGCAGGTCCGTGGCATCGCTCACGCTCCGGAAGCGCCAGATCTGCCAGTCGGTGCCGCCGTCGGATGTGGCGTACGCCACGAGGGTGCCCTGCCGGTTCGGCGTGAACTCGGACAGTGCGACCGTCGCATCCTCGCGCACCGTGTTGGGATCGAACAGCGGATGACCCGGGGAGTCGAGGTCGTCGGAGACGAACAGCACGCTCTGGTTCTGCTTGCCGTCGTTGTGCAGAAAGAAGTAGTGAGCGCCGCGCTTGACCGGCAGGTCGTAGCGCTCGTAATTCCACAGCTGCGTGAGGCGCGCCTTCAGCCACGCACGCTGCGGGATCGACGTAAGGCGCGGGCGCGACACGGCGTTTTGCGCCGCGACCCATTGCTGCACGGCCGGCGAGTCGAGACTCTCCAGCCACCGGTAGGGATCCTCGACCCGGGTGCCGAAGAAGGAATCGGATACGGCGATGCGCGCGGTCACCGGGTAGATCGGGGCCGAGGCCAGCGGCGGCAGCCCGATCGCAGTCTCACTCGCGGTGCGCATGGGCTTGCCGCCCGGGCCGGCGCCGGAGGCCGGCTCGCGATTGCCGATCTGCGCGCCGACACAGGCGGCCAGCAACGACGCGCCACAAGCCGGGATGATCCACCTGCTGCGCTTGGGCGTCATGGCCGTCCCTCGCGAATCGTGCCCGCAGGTGGGTCCCGCGCGGCGCTGCGGTTGGTCAGGGAAACTTGAGCTTGCCGCCGCTCGCGGCGGGGCCCGGACCGGGCCCGATCCCGCCGCCGCCGACATCCGGCACCACGATGCGCGAGGCGGCCTCGCGGCGCAGTTCCCGCGCTTCGTCGATGGCCTGCTCGAGCGCGACCTTGACCCCCTCGGGGAATTTCTTCAGCGCCTCCTCGAGGGTGCGTGCCTCGATCTCGAACCCGAGCGGCAGAACGCCCGCGGGCGTCAGCAGCTGCGTCTGGCCCGAAAACAGCACCGGGCGGGCAGGATCCGTCGCGCCCTCGGCTGTGACCGGGGTAAGGCGGCGGATGCTGCCGGCACGGCGGTCGGTGAAGACGTCCTCGCGATACAGTCCCTTGGGGTCCAGCTCGACGTCCGGGAGATCGTTCTGCGCGGCCATGTCCGTCCAGTGTCATTGGCGAGACCTGATTGTACACGCACGACGCGCCTCTCCCTGGGTGCGCGGCCGCCGCGTTCGCTCGAGAGAGCGACGGATTTACGGCGGCCCGGGAAATGCCTTTCCAATTGAGACTCCCACGCTAGAGGTGTTGCAGCGCTTCGACGAACGGACGGTCCGCTTCGAGCAGGTCTTCCTCGGTGAGATGCGCCGGCGCGACCCATTTGAGAAGCTGCCCGTCGAGTCCGCGGGGTGTGCCCGCGAAGCGCTCGACGATCCACATCGACAGCTCGACGCTGCGATCCTCGTAGGAGTACGTGAGCCGCATCAAGGGGCGGCTGGCGTTGACCTCGATCCCCAGTTCCTCGCGCAACTCACGCGCCAGCGCCTCGGCCTCGGATTCCCCGCGCCGCACCTTGCCGCCGGGAAACTCCCAGCGGCCCGCGAGGTGCGTGCCCGCCGGGCGCTGCGCGATGAGCACGCGGCCCGCCGGGTCGTATAACGCCGCCGCCACGACCAGGTTCATGGGCTACGGCCCGGAAGTTGCGCGGCGCGGCACCTCATTCCACGCTCGACAGCGCGCCGTGGCAGTGCTTGTACTTCTTGCCCGAGCCGCACGGACACGGCTCGTTGCGCCCGACCTTGCGCTCCGCGCGCACGAAGGTGCCGGAGACTTCCGCCGGTGGCGGGGGTGGCGGGGGCACGGCCCGCGCAGCGGCGCGCGCCGCGCCGGCGCCGACGGCCG
>JBOIAH010000089.1:0-1170 GCA_050739055.1 Steroidobacteraceae bacterium
GACCTGCTCGGCGTCGCACTGTTTGCCGCGATTCTCGTGTGGATGTTCATCCTCGCCAGTCACCTGAGTTTCCGCCGCCATCATCGTCCCGAGGATCTGCCGGTTCGCATGCCGCTGTTTCCATGGATGCAGTACGCGGGGCTCGCGATGCTGGCCGGGATCCTCATCACCATGGGTCTGGATGCCAGTCTGTACGTTTCCTGGGTGTGTGGCGTGCCCTGGCTCATCGTGATCTCGGCGGCCTATTTCATCTGGAAGGCGAGGCACCCCGCGGCGCACACAACCGGCGGGGAGGGCGCACGGCCGCCCGCGCACGTTCATAATGGCGGTGAGTGAGTGCAGACGGCTTGCAGCGTGAATGCAACTGTGAATGACGGCGGCGAGCGGGGAACCATGAGTGCGGACTTCAAGGCGCTGCGCCGCAGGTTCCCGGTCCTCGAGCGCAAGACCTACCTGAACAGCGGCTCGTACTGCGCGCTGGCCGACAGCGTCAAGGACGCCATCAACAGCTACCTGGGAGACCGGCTGCTCATCGGGGCGAACTGGGACGTGTGGGTCACGAAGAACGAGGCGGTACGCGCGGCGATGGCCCGGGTGCTGCGGACGGCGCCCGATGAGATAGCGGTGACGGCCTCCGCCTCCGCGGGGATCAACGCGCTGGCAAGCGCCTGCGATTTCTCCGGCCGCCGCAGCAAGGTCGTGGTGAGCGACTTCGAGTTTCCGACCAACGCCCAGATCTGGCACGCGCAGGAAAAGCACGGTGCGCGCGTGGTGCACGTGCCGCGTGCGCCAGACGGCTACATTCCCCTGGAAAGCTTCGCGAAGCTCATCGACGAGGAAACGCAGCTCGTCGCGGTGACCCAGGTATGCTTCCGCAACGGTGCGATGCTCGATATTGCGGGCATCGCGCGCCTGGCGCATTCCCGGGGCGCGAAGATTCTGCTGGATTGCTACCAGGCTGTCGGCTCGCTCACGGTTGATGTGAAACGGCTGGACGTCGACTTCGCGGTCGGCGGGATGCTCAAATACCTGTTGGGTACCGCGGGGCTGGGGTTCCTGTATGTGCGCGGGGAGCTGATTCCGGGACTGCTCCCCACCCACTCGGGCTGGTTCGCCCAGGAGGACATCGCGGCGATGGACATCACCGCGAACCGGCCGTCACCGAG
Source organism: Steroidobacteraceae bacterium (assembly GCA_050739055.1). GTDB lineage: Bacteria > Pseudomonadota > Gammaproteobacteria > Steroidobacterales > Steroidobacteraceae > 13-2-20CM-66-19. The sequence goes on from JBOIAH010000089.1 coordinate 1,167, forward strand.
CGCG
>JBOIAH010000090.1:0-4464 GCA_050739055.1 Steroidobacteraceae bacterium
GCCCAGGAGAGGCCCCAAGGACTCAAACCGTGAACACTACTGCAAAGATCTGGGTGGCCTCAGCCGCCGCGCTCCTCACGCTCGCCCTCGCGCAGGCCGGGGCGGCCGCGCAGCACAAACCCGCCGCGGCGACCTCGCCGCCGCCGGCCAGCGTCCCGCCCGTGAGCGCATCGCCCGGCGGCGCGACCACGGCAGCGCCGGCGGCGCACGAGCTCACGGCGGAGGATGCCAACACCTGGCTCGACGGCTACCTGCCGTATGCGCTCAAGACGGGCGACATCGCGGGCGCGGTCCTCGCCATCGTCAAGGACGGCGCGGTGGTCACCGAGCGCGGCTACGGCTTCTCGGACGTCGAGAAGCGCACGCCGGTCGACCCGAAGCTGACGCTGTTCCGCCCGGGCTCGGTCTCGAAGCTCTTCACCTGGACGGCCGTCATGCAGCTGGTCGAGCAGGGCAGGATCGATCTCGACACCGACATCAACAGGTATCTTGACTTCAAGGTGACCGGCCTTTCCGGCAAGCCGATCACCGTGCGCAACCTCATGCAGCACACGGCCGGCTTCGAGGCGCACGCCCGGGACAGCATCTCCGCCAGGAACGATCTGCCGACTTTCGAGGCGCTGCTCAAGGCGAGCGTGCCGGCGCGCATCTTTCCGCCCGGCTCCACGCCCGCCTATTCCAACTACGGCGCTTCGCTCGCGGGCTACATCGTCGAGCGCGTCTCCGGCGAGCCTTTCGACGTCTACCTCGAGAAGCACATCTTTGAGCCGCTCGATATGAAGCACTCGAGCTTCCGCCAGCCGCTGCCGGCGGCGCTCGAGCCGCTGATGTCCAAGGGCTACCGCGCCGCCTCGGGCGAAGCCGAGCCCTTCGAGTACGTGGGCCCGAGGCCCGCGGGCTCGCTGTCGGCATCGGCCGACGACATGGCGCACTTCATGATCGCGCACCTGCAGGACGGGGAATATCACGGTAACCGGATCCTGAGCGCCGCGACCGCCGAGCTGATGCACAACAGCCCGGGCACGGGCATCCCGCCGCTCAATCGCATGGAACTCGGCTTCTTCGAGACCAACATCAACGGCCGCGAGGTGATCGCGCACCTCGGCGACACGGTCTTGTTCCACACCTCGCTCCACCTCTTCCTCAAGGAGAACACCGGCCTCTACATGTCCTTCAACAGCTTAGGGAAAGAGGGCGCCGCAGGGACGCTGCGCAACGTGCTGTTCCAGGACTTCGCCGACCGCTACTTCCCGGCCGCCGTGCCGCACCCGGTCACGGCGCGGGTCGACGCCAGGACCCAGGCCGCGCACGCGGCGCTCATGAGCGGCGCCTGGGAGTTCTCGCGGCGGGCCGACACCAATTTCCTGGCCGCGTTCGCCTTCATCGGGCAGGCGAAGGCGGGGGTGAACAAGAAAGGCGAGCTCACGCTCCCCTTCCCGGGACCGAACGGCAAACCGCGGCACTGGGTCGAGATTGCACCGTTCCTCTGGCAGGACGTCGACGGCCACGACCGCGCCGCCGCCAAGGTGGTCGACGGCAGGCCGGTGCGCTTCAGCTTCGATTTCGTCTCGCCCTTCATGGTCTACGACCGGGTGCCCTGGTATTCGAGCAGCACCTGGCTGACGCCGCTCTCTTGCGCGAGCTTCGCGGCACTGCTCCTCACGGCGCTGGTGTGGCCGGCCGCGGCGATCGTCCGGCGCCGCTACCACGCGCCCCTCACACTGAACCCGGGCTCGCTGCGCGCCTACTTGTGGAGCCGCATCGGCGCGGTCGCGATCGTGGTGGCGGTCGCGATCTGGGGATTGTTCATCGTGCTCATCGCGAAGGACACGGGCACAATCGGCGGGCGGCTCGATCCGCTGCTGATCCTCGCGCAGCTCTTGAGCATCGTGGCCTTCCTCGGAGGTCCGGCGGTGATGCTGTGGAATGTGATTGCCGTGTGGCGCGGGCAGCGCCGCTGGCCCGCGAAGGCCTGGAGCATCGTGCTCGCGCTGTCGGCGGTGTTCGTGCTGTGGGTGGCGCTGGTGTGCAGGCTGCTCGTCGTCGGGACCGACTACTGATGACGGCGCTGAAGCTCACGGTGTCCGTCGAGAAGCTCGAGTTCTCGGCGCCGTTCAGGATTACCGGTTTTACCTTCGAGCACCAGGACGCCGTCGTCGTCACGCTGGATGACGGCGCGCACCGCAGCCGCGGCGAAGCCTCGGGGGTCTTCTTTCTGGGCGAGCGCGTCGCGCACATGGGGGCACAGATCGAGTCACGCCGCGCCGCGATCGAGCACGGCATCGATCGCGCCGCACTGCAGCGGCTGTTCCCGGCTGGCGGCGCCCGCAACGCGCTCGACTGCGCGCTCTGGGAGCTCGACGCGCAGCGCGCCGGGCGGCCGGTGTGGGCGCTCGCGGGGCTGCAGGCGCCGCGGCCCCTCGTGACGACCTTCACGCTCGGCGCCGAAGAGCCCGAGGTCATGGCCCGGGGCGCGCGTCGGTTCGAGCAGGCGAGAGCTCTGAAGGTAAAGCTGACGGGTGAGCCCGAGCTCGACCAGGCGCGGGTCGCCGCGGTGCGCGCGGCGCGCCCGGAGGTGTGGCTCGGCGTGGACGCCAACCAGGCGTACCGCATCGGGGAGATCCCCGCCCTGATCGATCGCCTGCTCGCAGAGCGCGTCGAGCTGCTCGAGCAGCCGCTGGCGCGCGGCCGGGAGGCGGACCTCCAGGGGTTCAAGTCGCCGATCCCGATCGCCGCCGATGAAAGCGCGCTCACCCTCACCGACGTGCCGGGGCTCGTCGGCCGCTTCGACGTGGTCAACATCAAGCTCGACAAGTGCGGCGGGCTCACCGAAGGGCTCGCCATGGCGCGCGAGGCGCGGCGTCTCGGGCTCAGAGTGATGGTGGGCAACATGATGGGGACGAGTCTCGCCATGGCGCCGGCCTTCGTGCTGGGGCAGCTCTGCGACGTGGTGGATCTGGACGGTCCGACGTTCCTCAGGCACGACCGCGTGCCCGCCGTGAGCTACACCGGCGGGTCGATCTGGTGCGACGAGGCCGTGTGGGGCGGCCCCGGCGGGCGGGCCGTGACGCGCGCGCATCAAGGGTGAGGCGTGTCCTCGCGCTTCCAGCGCTTCCTTCTTCCGGGCCTCGCCTTCAAGGCGGTGGTGATCGGCGGGGGCTACGCGACGGGCCGCGAGCTCGCCGAGTTCTTCCTGCCGAGCGGTCCCTGGGGCGGCATGGCCGCGATGGCGCTCGCCACCCTCGTGTGGAGCGCGGTGTGCGTCACGACCTTTCTCTTCGCCCGCTCGCGCGGCGCGCTCGACTACCTGACCTTCGTGCGCGCGCTGCTCGGCCCCGGGTGGGTCGTCTTCGAAGCGGCGTACATGCTGTTCGTGGTGCTGATCCTCGCGGTGTTCGGAGCCGCCGCGGGTGCCATCGGCGCCGCGACGCTCGGACTGCCGACGCTCGCCGGCACGCTTGCGCTGATGACCGCCATCGCGCTCGTGACCGCCTATGGCAACCCTTCGGTGGAGCGGCTGTTCACCTACGTGTCGTTCCTCCTCTATGGCGTGTACGTGCTGTTCGCGTTTTTCTCCTTCACGCACTTCGGCGAGCGGATCGTGCGCGGCTTCGCAAGCCCCGCGCCCCTGCACGGCTGGGTCGCGGGCGGCCTCACGTACGCGAGCTACAACGTCGTGGGTGCAGTGGTGATCCTGCCGGTGCTGCGGCACCTGACGGGTCCGCGTGACGCCGTGATCGCCGGCCTCATCGCGGGGCCGCTCGCGATGCTGCCGGCGGCGATGTTCTTCTCCTGCATGATGGCGTACTACCCCGAGATCGCGGGCGCGACGCTGCCTTCGGACTTCCTGCTGCAGCGGCTCGATCTCCCCGCGTTCCGGGTCCTCTTTCAGCTGATGATCTTTGCGGCGCTGCTCGAGAGTGGCAGCGGCGCGGTGCACGCCATCAACGAGCGGATCGGCAACGCCTGGCGCCGGCGGCGCCACGCCGAGCTCGGGCGCCGGGCGCGGCTCGCGATCGCACTCGGCATACTCGCCTGTTGCATGCTGCTCGCCGAGCACTTTGGCCTGGTGACGCTGATCGCCACGGGCTACCGGCTGCTCGCGGCGGTCATTCTGCTGGTGTACGTACTGCCGCTCTTCACCCTCGGGATCTTCCGACTGGTGAACGGCCAGGCGTTGCGGGAGAGGCTCACATGAAGACTGTTGCAGTCGCCATCGTTACGTTGCTGTTCGCTTCGATCTCTCTCGCCGCGCCGCCTAAGGGCTTCGAGCGGCGGGTCGAGGCGGCGCGCGCGGCGATCGGCGTGCCCGGCATGGCGATCGCGATCGTCGAGGACGACCAGGTGAGCTTCGCGCGGGGCTTCGGCGTGCGCGCCCTCGGCGAGCCCGAGCGCGTCGATGCCGACACGATCTTCCCCACGGGATCGACCGGCAAGGCCTTCACGGTCGCGGACCTCGCGATC
>JBOIAH010000091.1:0-2662 GCA_050739055.1 Steroidobacteraceae bacterium
GTGCAGGCACGGGCCGGCGGCGCGCCCGGTGGCGCCGGTGCCGCGTCGACGCTGCTGGCGATGACCCGGCAGACTGCCGCGGAGCAGAGCCGCCTCACCATCCGCGAGCAGCGCATCCGCGACCGCAGGCGCCTCGCCGACACCTACAGGCAGTGGGGCGCGGTTGTCGACGGCCAGGCGGACTCGGTACTGCACTCAGGCCTCGTGAGCGTGGCCGTGGTGCTGTGCTCCCTGCTGCTGCTGCTGTTCGCGGGCGGCTGGCTCGAGAGCCTGCTCGGGCGCGCACGCATCGACCGCCGCCAGGTCGCGACGCTGCGCAGCGTGGTGGGGGTCACGCTGCAGATCGTGGGGGTCGTGGTGATCCTGCTGATGCTGGTCGGGCTGCCCGGGCAATTGGGCACCATGCTCGGGCTGGCCGGCGCCGGGCTCACGGTTGCACTGAAGGACTTCCTGATCGGGTTCCTCGGCTGGTTCGTGCTGATGGGCCGGCACGGCATCCGCCTCGGGGACTGGGTGGAAATCAACGGCGTGAGCGGCGAGGTCGTCGAGCTGGGAATATTCCACACGGTGCTGCTCGAGACCGGCAACTGGACCGACGCGGGCCATCCCACCGGCCGGCGCGTCACCTTCACCAACAGCTTCGCGATCGAGGGCCACTACTTCAACTTCTCGACCACCGGTCAATGGCTGTGGGATGAGCTGTCGGTGATGGCGCCGTACGACCGCGATCCGCAGGCGATCGCACAGGCGATCGAGAAGGAAGTGACCGAAGCCACTGCGGCGAGCACCCGCCAGGCCGAAGTGGAATGGCTGCGCGCCTCGCGCGGACAGCGCGGCACCGCGTTCTCCGCGCAGCCGTCGATTGCCGTGCGCCCGGCCACCGGCGGCGTGGAGATCGTCGTCCGCTACGTCACGCGGGCCAGCGAGCGCTTCGCTCTGCGCGCCCGCCTGTACCAGTCGGCGGTACGCCTGCTGGCGCAGCCGTCCAGGACATGAGCGCGCGCCTGCCCGCCGTCTTCCTCGGGCACGGCAGTCCGATGAACGCGCTGCGCGAGAACGCCTGGACGCGCGCCTGGGCCGCGCTCGGTGCGCAGCTGCCGCGACCGCGGGCGGTGCTGGCGGTCTCGGCTCACTGGTACGTGCCGGGCACCGCCGTGACCGCCATGAGCGCGCCGCGCACCCTCCACGACTTTGGAGGTTTTCCGCACGAGCTGTTCGAGGTCCGCTACCCGGCCGCCGGGGACCCGGCCCTCGCCGAGCGCGTGCAGCAACTGCTCGCTCCCCTGGCGGTGCACGCCGATCACTCCTGGGGCCTCGACCACGGCACCTGGTCGGTGCTGCGGCACGTGTTTCCGGACGCCGACGTCCCGGTCGTGCAGCTCAGCATCGATGCGACCCGCAGCGCCGCGCTTCACTATGACATCGGCACGCGCTTGCGGCCGCTGCGCGATGAGGGGGTGTTGGTGCTCGGCAGCGGCGATGTGGTGCACAACCTGCGCACCTTTGCCTGGGGCGGACACCCCACTGCACCGTACGACTGGGCGTCGCGTTTCGAGAACCGGGTGCGCACGCTCATCCTCGAGCGCGCGCACGCCGAGCTGGTGGATTACACGGCCCTGGGGCCGGACGCGCAGCTCTCGATCCCCACCCCCGAGCACTACCTGCCACTCCTGTACGTCCTCGGCACGAGCGAGGCGCACGAACCGGTCGCCATCCCGGTCGAGGGCATCGATGGCGGTTCGGTGTCGATGCTCGCGGTGCGCTGCGGCTAGAAACGCAAGGGGTAGCGCGCACGCGCGCGTTCCCGCGCGGCTCGTTCCCGGGCGTTCCCGCGATGACCGCAATGGTTTGCCGGCCCTCGCCGACGCTCCCCACCCTACCTGCAAATCCCTGTGCCGCCAGCACCTTGGCAGCGGCGCTGCCGCGTGGTGCGCGCAAATCCAGTAGGTGCGGGCGTAGTAGTCCACTTGCTCCCACCGTATCGCCTTCCACCCAATCCCGTACGCGTTCGGCGTTATTTCAAATCGGCCCCCGAACCGATACCAAACGCACTGGGAAACGCACTTACAAAAACTCACAACAACATGAGGTGCTGCGTGCATCTTGATCTTCGCGCCGGCTGTGCGAGCGAGCGTCGTGGCTGCGCACTTACGCTACTCGCGTTCATGGCTCTGGCTTTACCGCGGGTTGCCTCAGCGGTGCCGGCCTTTGCCCGTCAGACCGGGATGCCCTGTTCGCAGTGTCACGTCCTGTCGTTTGGGCCGGCACTGACCGCCTACGGCCGTCAGTTCAAGCTGAACGGTTACACCTTCGGCGAGGGCGAGCACCCGATGCCGCTCGCCCTCATGGTGCAGGGCGGATTCAGTCGTACCGACGCCGCGCAACCCCAGGCGCCCGTGGAGCATTTCAGCCCCACGGAGAACGTCTCGCTCGATCAGGTCTCCCTGTTCATCGGGACGCGTATCGGCGAGCACATCGGCATGCTCGGGCAGAGCACCTACAGTGGCGAGAAGCGGCACTACGCCTGGGATAACACCGACATTCGTTACGCCCGGCCGTTGTCGCTGTTCGGCACCGACGCGGTGGTGGGGATCTCGGTCAACAACAACCCCACGGTGCAGGATATTTGGAACTCGACGCCCGCGTGGGGCTATCCCTACAT
>JBOIAH010000092.1:0-3077 GCA_050739055.1 Steroidobacteraceae bacterium
CGGCCGGGCGCCGCATACTGCGGCGCGATGCTGTAGAAGTAGGCGTCGTAGCGCGCTTGCGCGAACAGCGGGCCGGCGAGCAGCCCGAGTTTCCAGCCGCCGGGCCCGGCGTACTGCGCGACGTCGAGGCTCAGGTGCGGCGCGTAGGACCAGCCGATGGCGCGCGGCGAGGCTTCGAGGGTGAACGCGGCGCGGGCCGGCAGGCGCAGATCGAGCCGCAGGCGCCGGTCCGCGGAGCGCCACAAGGTCGCGTTGAGCGAGGGTCCGACCTCGAGCGTCGGGCGCAGGTCCGGCATCCCCGCCCGCGCGGAGTTGTTGCGCACCGGGGTAGTGGCATCCACGCTCAGGTTGAGCTCGACGCGCTCCTGCTTGAGCAGCTTGCCGCGCACCCCGTCGCGGTCCGACTCGATGAACTTGCCGCGGTACACGAAGTACGGCACCGGCACCGGGTAGCCATGCGTGGTGTTGGCGCCGCGATAGTCGTTGAATACGAGTGCGCCGGCACCCAGACCGAATTCCCACAGCGGCTGCTGCTGCGAGTGCACCGGGGGGGCTGCGCACGTCGCCACCGTGAGCAGCGCGCCGGCCGCGAGCGCCGTGTGCCGCACTCTGCGCATCATCAACGGCGCCGCGGCAGCCCTCACGCGTCGGTCTTGAGCGGGCACATTCCGGTCGCTTCGATCTCCACCAGCAGATCCTGGCGGCAGATGTCGGCCTGCAGGTAGATGACCCGGGCCGCGGCATCCAGCGCCGGGGCGAGCTGCGCGCGGATGATGGGCAGGTCTGCCGGCCGGCGCACGTAGACCTTGCAGGCGAGGGAGCTCAGCTCGAAGCACGCGCCACGCTCGACGCGGTTGGCCTCCTCGAGCAGGGCCTCGATGTTGGCGAGGGTCTCGCGGGTCTGCGCCGCGGTGTCGCCGACGTGGATGGATCGATGGCCGACGATGCTCGCGGTCCCGGAGATGAACAGCGTGAGACGGTCGCGCTGGTGCAGCAGCGTCGCGCGCGAGAACACCGGGCTGTGAGTGCCGTACTGGCGCGGGTAGCGGTAGGCGCTCACCTGGCGGGGGTTCTCGATGAAAGTCGGGGCGGAACGGCCGGCCAGGAAATACACGACCAGGGGGCTGCCGCTCTGCGCGCCGAGTGCCGAGGCGGCCGAAACGTTGCCGGTGAGGGCGCGGCCGCTGGCGCGCAGCGCGCGCTGGCGCGCGCTGTTGAACTGGCGGTAGCGCTCGCTGCCGTGCGAGTCGCGGTTGATGTCCGGCAGGTAGTTCCACACCCGCAGCAGATGCGGGTATCCGAGCGTATCGAGCGTGGCACAGATCTCGCCGTAGGCCTGTTCGGTGGCAGTCTGCAGGGTGGAGGGGGCGGCGGGCGTCGCGCGTGCGGCTTGCGGCTCCGCCGGGATCTCCGACTCGGCGACGGCAATGCAGCCAAACAGCAGGTTCTCGCTGCGCCGGAAGCGCACCCGGTTGCGGTGGCCCGATTCGGTCGGCTGGCCCGAACGCCATACCTCGTATACGTCCGCCGTGCCGAGCAATACCGGGGTGTTGACCTCGGCGACCGGGATCTCGCCGGCCCCGGCCGCGCCCGCCGGCGCACCGTTGAAGCTCGCCACGCCCAGCACGTCGGCCCACCGCGCCGCCTGGTATTCGGCCAGTGAGACGTAGTCCAGGAGCAGTCCGGCTGGCGCGCGCATCAACCGCACGGATCAAGCCTCAATCGTGGGGCTTCGGCTCGTCGCTCTTGTGCGTCACGGCCGCCTTGGCCTTGTCGGCCTCGCGGTGCACGCTCTTGCCGACGGCCTTGGCGCTGTGGGCGATCGCATGACCCGCCTTCCTGGAGTCATCGCGGATCGCATCGCGCGCCGGCCGGGTCTTGTCCGCGACCGTGTGCCCGACCTTGCGGGACGTGTTCGCCACGGCGTGTCCGACCGTCTTGGCGCCGTCCGCCACGGCGTGACCCACGGTCTTCGCGTCCTGCTCGATGGTCGCCTTGGTGCCGGAGGTTGGGGTGTCCTGCGCGAGCGCAGGGCCCGCGAGCGCCACGGCCATGGCCGCGACTGCGGGGGCGAGAAAAATGGCTGCTTTCATGAGCAACTATCGTACGACAGTCGTGGGTTGCGGTGCCAATCGTTACCTCGTTCGGGCACACTTCGCCGGATGCGCGTCGATCGCCTGCCAATTTCGGTTCTCAGGACCCGCTACGTTCCGGGCGGCTGGGACCTGCTCGCCTTCGTGCTGGTGGCCGCGTTCTTCATCTACGTCGCGCAGGCCGCGCATGGACTCAGCGGCTCGCTGGCGCGTCTGCAAGGGACTCCGATCTCGCTGGCGCCCGCGGCCCTGGTCGGTTACGCGGCGCGCACCGCGCTGCGCATGCTGATTGCGATGCTCGCATCGCTGCTGTTCACCTTCAGCTACGCGACGCTCGCCGCCAAGAGCCGCCGCGCGGAAGTGATCCTGGTGCCGCTGCTCGACTTCCTGCAGTCGGTGCCGATCCTGGGATTCTCGATCACCATCGTGTTCTTCCTGCAGCTCACGCCCGGGCGCGTGGCGGGCGCGGAGATGGCCGCCATCTTCCTGATCTTCACCAGCCAGGCGTGGAACATGGCGTTCAGCTTCTATCACTCGCTGCGCAGCATCCCGGACGAGCTGGCGGAGGCCGCGAGCAACTTCCAGTTGAGTCCCTGGCTGCGGTTCTGGCGCCTCGAGGTGCCGTTCGCCATGCCGGCGCTCATCTGGAACATGATGATGTCGATGTCGGGGGGCTGGTTCTTCGTCGTGGTCTCGGAGGCGATCAGCGTCGGCAACACGACGGTCACACTCCCCGGGGTGGGCTCCTACATCGCGCTCGCCATCAAGCAGATGAACCTCGCGGCCATCGGCTGGGCGATCGCCGCGATGTTTGTCGTGATCCTGTTGTTCGATCAGCTGCTGTTCCGGCCGCTGACCGCGAGCGCCGACTGGTTCCGTCTGGACCAGGAGTCGGGGTTCACCGCGAGCCATTCCTGGGCGCTGACCATGATGCGCCGCTCGCGCTTTCTGCGGCTGATCGCCCGGGGCTTTGCCGTCCTGCTG
>JBOIAH010000093.1:0-1905 GCA_050739055.1 Steroidobacteraceae bacterium
GGCCTCACCCTCGCCCTGCGCTTCGACGTCGGCAGGATTGAAGTAAACGATGCGTCCCGACGCAGGCTTCCGGAGCCAGATCTCGTTCAGCACCATGCCCTGGGTCAGCAGGCGCTGAAATGGCTCATCGAGCTTCGTCAGGCCGCAGTCGCGCATGACGCGGGTCCAGAATCGCGAATAGAGCAGGTGCAGGATCGCGTGCTCGATGCCGCCGATGTACTGATCGACCGGCAGCCAGTACTGCACCCGCTCATCGACCATGGCGCGCGCGGCGTCCGGGCACGCGTAGCGCATGAAATACCAGGACGAGTCGACGAACGTGTCCATGGTGTCGGTCTCACGGCGCGCCGCTGCGCCGCACTTGGGACAGCTGCACTCATAGAACGCGGGCGATTTCGCGAGCGGGTTGCCGCTGCCGTCCGGCACCAGGTCCTCGGGCAGCACCACCGGCAGCTCGTCCTCCGGCACCGGCACTTCCCCGCACGCACCGCAATGAACGATCGGGATCGGGCAGCCCCAGTAGCGCTGGCGCGAGATGCCCCAGTCGCGCAGCCGGTATTGCACGCGCTTCTTCCCGAGGCCCTTCTTTTCCAGCGCCGCGGCGATGGCGTCCACCGCCGCCTGGAACGCGAGCCCCGAGAACTCTCCCGAGTTCACCGTCACGCCGTATTCGGAGTAGGCGGGGATCCACGGCGCGCGCACCTCGTCGTAGGCGCCGGATCTCGAGCGGACCACGGTGACGATGGGGAGCTCGTTCCTGAGTGCGAACTCGAAGTCGCGCTCATCGTGCGCCGGCACACCCATGACGGCGCCTTCCCCGTAGGCCATGAGCACGTAGTTGGCGACCCATACGTCGAGCGGCTTGCCGGTGAACGGGTGCAGCACGTGCAGCCCGGTCGGCATGCCCTTCTTCTCCTGCGTGGCGACGTCGGCCTCGATCACGCTGCCGCGGCGGCATTCCTCGATGAAGGCGCCGAGTGTGGGGTTGCTCCGGGCGGCGGCGAGCGCCAGCGGATGCTCGGCCGCGATCGCCATGAAGGTCGCGCCGTAGAGTGTATCCGCGCGCGTGGTGAACACCCTGAGCGCCCCGTCGCGGCCCGCGGCCCTGACCGCATCGGGCCCGTACGGGAAGGCGATGTCGCAACCCTCGCTCCGGCCGATCCAGTTCGCCTGCATCACGCGCACGCGCTCCGGCCAGCCGGGCAGCTCCTCGAGCGCCGCGAGCAGCTCATCGGCGTAGCGTGTGATCGCGAGGTAATACATCGGGATCTCGCGCTTCTCGATCAGGGCCCCGGTGCGCCAGCCGCGGCCGTCGATCACCTGCTCGTTGGCGAGCACGGTCTGATCGACCGGATCCCAGTTCACGACGCCGGTCCTGCGGTACGCGATGCCCTGCTCGAGCATGCGCAGGAACAGCCACTGGTTCCAGCGGTAGTAGTCCGGATCACAGCTGGCGACTTCGCGGCGCCAGTCGATGGCGAAGCCCAGGGACTTCAGCTGCGCGCGCATGTGATCGATGTTCTGGCGCGTCCACTTCGCCGGTGGCACGCCGTTGCTGATGGCGGCGTTCTCGGCCGGCAGTCCGAACGCGTCCCAGCCCATGGGCTGCAGCACGTTGTAGCCCTGCATGCGCAGGTAGCGGGCCAGCACGTCCCCGATGGTGTAGTTGCGCACGTGGCCCATGTGCAGGCGGCCCGACGGATAGGGCAGCATCGACAGGCAGTAGAACTTCGGGCGCGCCGGGTCCTCGCGCGCCTCGAACGCGCCCCGCTCCTGCCAATACTGCTGCGCGGCGCGCTCGACGGCCGCGGGATCGTAGTCTTCTTGCATCAAGCTTCCCACCGGCGCAGCCGGTGAAAGTCACGCCTTTCGCCGGCGGTCTACGGAGTAATGTCCGGCAAAAAC
>JBOIAH010000094.1:0-1003 GCA_050739055.1 Steroidobacteraceae bacterium
GTCGTAGAGATGCAGATCCGGCTGTGCGCCGTCAAAGCTCATCGACATGTCGTCGACGAAGAAGCCGGTCGAGGAGGTGTTCGCGTAGTTCGGGTTGCTGCCGTCGGAGACCCCGCGCATCACGAACAGCTGCGTGCCCGGGCCGGTACTGATGTAGGAGATGGACGGCACCTTCTGCGCGTAGTCGTCGAGGCCGTTGATGGCGAGGTTCTTGAGGTCCTTCTGGGTGAACACGTCGATGCTCAGCGGCACGTCCTGCAGGTTCTCCTGGCGCTTGCGCGCCGTGACGATGATCTCCTGCAGCGGCGCGCTCGAGGCGTCCGCGGCCGCCGCCGCATCCAGCGCGGGCGCACGCTGTGCGGCGGCACCGGCGAGCGCCGCGGCGACCGCCAGGCCGATCTTCGAGCCCACGCCCCGCGCGAACCAGCGGGACGCTCCGGGAAACTGATGGGCCGCGCCAATTTCGGTACGTGAAGGCATCCGAGAACCCCCCCGACAGCTTAGTCACTCACGCTGCGCGCTCAGCTCCGGGCTGAACGCGCTCGCAGATCATCCTTTGGGGCGACGCCCTTAGTCAACGAGCGTTCAACAGCGGCGACCGGGCCGGCATGCCGCAGCTTGAGTTCATCCGAAGCGCTCGAGGCAGTCGCCCAGCGCATGTCGCAAGGGTTCAAGCTCCCGGGCGAAGTGCCGCCAATGGCCCACGGCCGTGGTGTAGATCGGCTGGCGCACCTGCTCGGCGCTCGCCGTGCGCACCGCGCGCTGCGTCTCGTGGGCGCTGAGGCACGCGGACTCGAACGGCAGCCGGCAGTGCTCGAGCAGGCGGCGGATGTTCGCTTCCGGAGCGCGCACCAGGTCCTCGTACTGGACGTGCAGCACCTTGCCCGGCAGCACCTCGTCCCAGTGGTCCATGAGCGACAGGTAGCAGCGGTAGTAGCGCCCGAGGTCCGTAAGGTCGTAGCTGAAGGTCTGCCCTTCCGCGAAGTACTGCTTGAAGGTGCTG
>JBOIAH010000095.1:0-15054 GCA_050739055.1 Steroidobacteraceae bacterium
TGGAGAACCGTGCACGGCCGCGGACCTGCTCGCGCTCCTCGCCCGCCAGGCCGCCGGCACGCTCCCCTTCGCGCACCTGCTGCGCCGCGCGGACGAGGCTGCCGCCGCCCCGCGGTTGGCGTAGGCGGTTCTTTTTAGTGTGATGACGACCCGTGGTCCGCCGTCGCGCGCACGGCGGCGGCGGTCTGCTGCGCCAGTGAGGTGAGCGCCGCGTCGCTCGCCTGCTCGAAAGCCGCGACCACCTCGCTCATGCGATTGCCGCCGGCGTCTGCGCTGGCCTGCGCCACGAAGCTCGCGACGACTTCGCCTGCGCGCCGGCCGAAGGTACAGTCGAGAATCACGTGCACCTGCGGCGCACCGCCTGAGGTGTAGTCGGCCTCGAAGCGGCGCACCGCAATCTGCAGCAGGTACTCGGAGGGAAACGGGCTGGCCGAGTCCTGCACCGATTGCCAGTCTCGCGCGGCGCGCAACGTCTGCACCGCGAGCGCCTCGACCACGTCTGACAGCGGCGCCGGCCAGCGGCTGCCGGTGTAGAAGTTCATGCGGTGATCCGCTTGCACCAGCATGATGTGCGCGACATCCAATCCGGGAGCGGTGATCGGGTGCGCGACCCGCAGCGAAGCCGGCTGCGCCGCCGGAACCGCGACGGCCGCGGCCGCTGCGGCCACGGCCGGGGCGCGCAGTACGTAGGTCTGTTCCGGCACGGCATCGCTGTGCAGCAGGCCGGAGCAGCCCCCTGCGGCAAGTGCGCCTGCCGGCAGCAGCGCCCGCAGCAGCTTCACCTTCGGATTCACCGTGGGATCTCCACGCCGCGTTGTGGCGGTTGGTACAGGAGCTGGGCGGGATCTTCACGCAGGCTGTTGGAAAGCTCGCGGATGTCGTGGGCAGCCGCCTGCCCCTCACGCGCGAAGCGCTCGATCTCCGGCAGGCCCTCGTGGGTGAAGGCGCGCACCTCCTGGCGGTTCTCGGTGATCATCTTGTCGAGCTGCTCGCTCGCGCCGGCGAGCTGATCGGCGATGGTGCGCATGCGCTGCGCGGCGGCACGCACGTCCGGCCCCGCCGAATCGAGCAGGCCGTGCGCACTGTGCGCCGACGCGGCAAGCTCGGCGGTGGCGCTGCGCAGCTCGGCAATCAGCGCTTGCAGATCGTGCAGCGTCTGGGGCAGCCCACTGCTCGCCCTGTCGAGGCTGGACAGGCCGGCGGAGACCGCCGCCAGATTCTCATCGCTCAGCAGGCGGCTCGCCCGCTCCACCACGTCGCCGGCCGCGGCCGCCAGCGCCGGGAGGCTGGAGAGAAATACGTCGAAGCGCGACGGCCCCGCGCGGATCACCGGGTACCGGAGGCTCGCCACCGCAGGCGCCTCGTGCTTGTGGGTGCGGTCCTCGCTCAGATCGATGTACAGCAGGCCCGTGACCCCCTGCAGCTGCAGCTCCGCGACGGTGTGCGCCGAGATGGGCGTGGTGGCGTTGATGTCGACGACCACCTGGACGCGGCTGGAGTCGCGCGGGTCGACCCGCAAGTCGACCACGCGGCCGACGCCCACCCCGAGATAGCGCACCGCCGCGCCCTTGTCGAGCCCGCTGACGCTGCCGCCGAAGTAGATCTCGTAGCGGTGGTAGCTGCGGTGCTCGCGCGTGTCGGAATACCAGTAGACGAACAGCGCGCCCACCAGCGCGACGATCAGGACGAACGCGCCGACCGCGGCGTAGTTCGCTTCACGCTCCATGCGCGCCTGCCTCGCGGGCGCGGGCCCGCTCGCCGTGGAAATACGCCTGGATCCACGGGTTCGGGTGGTCGACGATGCGCTCCAGGGTGTCGGATTCCATGCGGCGGTCCACGATCACCCCGACACGATTGCAGGTACGGAAGATGCTGTCCAGATCATGCGTGATCATGACAATCGTGAGCCTGAGGTGCCGCTGCAGGTACAGCACCAGCTCATCGAAAGCGGCCGCGCTCACCGGGTCGAGCCCCGAGGTCGGCTCATCGAGAAACAACAGGCCCGGGTCGAGCGCCAGCGCGCGCGCCACGGCCACGCGCTTCACCATGCCGCCGGAGAGCTCGGCGGGGTACTTGCCCGCCGCGTCCGCGGCCAGCCCGACTAGGCGGAGCTTGAGCAGCGCGAGCTCGTCGCGCGCCGCGGCCGGCAGCCTGAGGTGCTCGATCATGGGCAGCTGCACGTTCTGCAGCACGGTGAGTCCCGAGTACAGCGCCCCCTGCTGAAAGGCGACCCCGTAGCGGGCCTTTATCGGGCGCAGCTGCGCCTCGGTGAGGTGTGTGATGTCGCTGCCGTCGATACGCACTACGCCAGCCTGCGGGCGCTGCAGGCCAAGTATGGACCGCAGCAGTACCGACTTGCCGGAGCCGGAGCCGCCGACGATGCCGAACACTTCGTCCGGGCGCACCTCCATGTCCAGTCCGTCATGAACCAGCTGCGTGCCGAAGCGGTTGACCAGCCCGCGCACTTCCAGCACCGGGTCCATCAGATGTCCATCTTCATGAACAGTACCGCGAACAGCGCATCGGCGAGGATCACCAGGAAGATCGCCTGCACGACCGCGACCGTGGTGAGGCGGCCGAGCTCGCGCGCCGAGCCGCGCACCTGCATGCCGTGGTAGCAGCCGGCCATGCCGATGAGCAGCGCGAACGCCGGCGCCTTCACCAGACCCACCCAGAAGGTGCTGGGCGAGATCGCCTCGTTGACGCGGTTGACGAACTGAGTGAGCGGCATGTCGAGCAGATAGCGGCACAGCAGCGCGCCGCCGGAGAGTCCGATGAGATCGGCGACGATGGTGAGCAGCGGCAGCGCGATGACGAGGCCCAGTACCCGCGGCAGCACCAGCAGCTCGAACGGATCGGCGGCGGTGGCGGTGAGCGCGTCGACCTCCTCGTTGAGCTTCATCGAGCCGAGCTCCGCGGCAAAGGCGCTCCCCGAACGGCCCGCTACGATGATGGAAGTCAACAGCACCCCGAGCTCGCGCAGCACCCCGATGGTCACGAGGTCCACGACGTAAATATCCGCGCCCAGCCCGCGCAGCTGCTGGGCGCTCATGTAGGCGATGATCACGCTGATCAGAAAGGCGATGAGCGCCACGATCGGCACGGCGGTAATGCCGGTGTCATACACGTGTCGCGCGATGGAAATCGGCCGCAGCCGCGCGGGGCGTGCCAGGCTCGCGAAAAAAGTCGTGCTCACGCGGCCGAGGAACGCGAGGCCCTCCACCAGGTCCCTGCCGGCGCCCACCGCGTGGCGCCCGATCAGCGCGAGCGCGCGTTCGCCAGGGTCTTGGGCCGGTGCGGGCGCCGCTGAGCCGGCACCCTCGTCCCTCAGCGTCTCCTCCACCAGGCGCAGCTGATCCGGCGGCGCACCCCGGAATCTCACCTCGGCGCCGGCCCGGCGTGCCCGCCGCACGAACCCGCGCAGTGCCCAGGCGCCCGACAGATCGAGCGCTGTGAGCTGCCCCGCCGCAATCGAGAGGTGACGCGCCGCAGCAAGGTCGATCGCCGCGAGCGCCGCTTCGATCTCGGGGATCTGGCGCACGCTCCACTCACCGGTCAGCTCGAGCTCCAGACCCTGCTGCGTACGGCGGACCTCGACCCCCATGTTGCTGCCAGCCGCAAGCCGTTCAGCGCTTGGCGTGCAGATGCGCCTCGAGGAACCACAGGTACTTGTCGTTCTCGCGCGAGATCTCGGTGAACAGATCGGCCGTATCAGCGTCCCCGAGCCGGGTCGCGGCGTCGATCCCCGCCCGTGCCTTCGCTCCGAAGTCCGCGAGCGCCGCCGACAACGCATCGACGTGCGCCAGTCCCTCGCTGATCTCCCCGGGGTAGGCCTTGAGACTCGTGGCGCGTGCCACCGTCGCGATCGTGCCGTGCGCCGTGCCGCCGAGCGCGGTGACGCGCTCGGCCAGCGCGTCGCTGTGCTCCTCGATGCTCTCCGCCACCTTGTCGAACAGCTCGTGCAGGGCGATGAAGCCCGGTCCCTTCACGTTCCAGTGCGCGTGCTTGGCCGCAGCGCTGAGATCGATGGCATCGGCGAGCCGCGCGTTGAGCAGCTCGATCATCTTCACCCGGGTGTTCGCCGGCAGATCGTTCCTGGTATCAAACATGGAAGACTCCTCTGCGGTGCGCATTGGTGCGCATTATTTAAGCACCGGCACGCGCCCGACGGCCAATCGCCTGTCCGGATCGGGATGATAAGCGCGATCTATCGGGGCGGCGAGACTGGGTGCGCTCGGCCTGGAACGGCGGATGCGCGCCGCGGCTCAGCTGTCGTCGCGGTAGCGGCGGATGCGCGCCGCGGCGAACACCAGCGCGGCGGCCGCGATGACGCCCAGCCACAGGTCGATGTCGGTGAAGGCGGTGCCGAAGTTGAACACGCCGAGGACGTCTCCCACCGGGCGCAGGTCCCTGAAGTGGCCGAAAAAGTGCTCATGCCCGAGCTGGAGCGTGTACCAGATACCGCCGGTGCGGTCGGCGATGAAGTCCCACAGGTAGTGGGTTCCGAAGGCGATGCGCTCCAGGATCGGCGCCATCACCGGCGGGAGCGTCGCCCACAGGAAGGGGCTGCGTCGCGCCCAGGCCGAGACCAGCAGCAGGTACGCGGCGATGGGTGCATACCAGAGCGCACCGAGGAGCATCTCGAGCAACAGCACGATCTCGGTCCTGAACCACTCGAGCGTATTCCAGCTGAGCACCGCCGGCAGGCTCCCCAGGGCCATGCGCACGGTGAGGACGGCGAAGAACACCAGGTTCGCCGCTAGCGCTAGTGCGAACGCCACCACGGGGGCTGCCACGAGCGCCACCGCGAGCTTCGCCAACACGGTCAGCCCATCGGACACCGGCAGTGACTTCCAGAAGAGGATGCTGCGGTCCTTGCGCTCGGCGTACAGGCAATCGAGCAGATAGAAGCTGACGCAGAAGATCATCACCAGGTAGAGCGGCTGGGCCAGCACCCATTGCACCACCGTGAACAGGGCCACTTTCTGCCGTGCGGTGATCGCGCCGTGGGATCCGCCGTCCACATCCGCGTGGCCCAGTACGGCGCACAGCGCCAGCAGCACCGCCGTCACCAGCGGTGCGATCCACAGGACCCGATGCTCCCAGAACTCGCGCCGCGCGAGCATGAACAGCGTGTCAAGAGTCCCGGCGCGCGCGGCGAGCGGGGGGGGCGGAGCGGAGGCGAGTTCTGCGGCGTTGCTGCTCATGTGGACGAAGCCCCCTGCATCTTGGCGACGAACAGGTCGGCGATCGACGGCGTGCGCAGCTCGCCCAGCGCGCCGAGCTCCTGGGCCGGGTGGCCTTCGAAGAACATCGTCACGCGCCCGAATACCTCGCGCTCATAGAACGGGTGCAGCGCACGGGCACGCGGGGCGTGCTCGGCGCTGATGGTCAGCTGCACGTAGCGTCCGCCGAGGTCCTCGACCGTGCTGTTGAGCGCCACGTGTCCATGACTGATGAAAATGATATCGGTGAACAGCTGCTCCACCTCCTCGACCTGATGGGTGGTGAGCAGGATGGTGCGCTCCTTGTCGAAATAGTCGTTCAGCAGCGTGTCGTAGAACTGCCGGCGATACAGCAGGTCGAGCCCGAGCGTCGGCTCATCGAGCACCAGCAGGCGCGCGTCGATCGCCAGGATCAGCGCGAGGTGCAGCTGCGTCACCATGCCCTTGGAGAGCTGGCCGACGCGGCTCGTCATTTGAATGTCGGTCTTGCGCAGGAAGCCCTCGGCGGTGGCGCGGTCGAAGCGCGGGTGCACCCCGGCGACGAAGTCGAGCGCCTGCCTCACCCGCAGCCAGCGCGGCAGCACCGCCACGTCGGCCATGAAGCACACCTCACGCATCAGCGCATCGCGCTGCGAGCGCGGGTCGAGGCCCAGCACCCGCAGCTCCCCGCCGAAGGGCGTGAGCCCGAGGATCGCCTTCAGCGCGGTCGTCTTGCCGGCGCCGTTCGGGCCCATGATCCCGACGATGCGGCCCGGCTCGACGCTAAAGCTCACCCCGTCCAGCGCGCGCGTGGCGCCATAGGATTTGGTCAGTCCGCGCGCTTCAATTACCGCTGTCATCGTCCTCACCTTTGTGGCTCGGTGCCGGCCAGGGCGCAGCGGGCGCGGCGGCGCCGGTGCGCAGCAGCTCCGCGCCCGACAGGCCCAGACGCTGAATGGTCGCGTAGACCTTCGGCCATTCGTCCTCGAGAAAACGCTGGCGTTCGTCCTTCATCAGCGCCTTGCGTGCCCCGGCGCTCACAAACATGCCCAAGCCCCGGCGTTTCTCCACCAGCTGCTCGTCGACCAGCTGCTGGTAGCCCTTGAGCACCGTCAGCGGGTTGACGCGAAAGTCCGCGGCGACGTTGCGCACCGAGGGCAGCGGGTCGCCTTCCTTGAGCACCCCCTCGAGAATCATGGCGACCACCCGGTCGCGCAGTTGCCGGTAGATCGGCAGGCTGTCGTCCCACTGCGGGTCCATGATGTCGGTCGGGGGTGCCTGTGACGGGAGATTAGCGGACTAATCTACCAAAACGGCCGGCTCGGGCTGACCGAACCAGGAAGGCGTTGCGGCGTGCGCGACAGCCACCGTGTCGGGACGCGAGCCGGGGGCCCGCGCGGTGGAGTGCACGAAGCTCGCGCTGCACACGACGGTGATGAGGATCGCCGCGGCGGCGCAGGTCACATTGCGATACAGGGTAGCTACGAAGGCGTTCATGGTCATTCTCCTTTAGGTTCTCTGGGTTCCCGGTTACCTGCCTCATGCAGGTCTCCTTGGTGAGTTACTCTAGTAGAACACTACTTGAGTGTCAAGCTATTTCACTAAAGTAGTCGCCCCGGGGGGGCGGGCCCCCAATACCCGCCCACACGCTAGAATTCCGGGCCCTTTTTCGGCTTATCGAAGAAACCCCGCCATGAAACCCGCTGTGAATGTCGCGATCACCGGCGCCGCCGGCCAGATTGGCTATGCCCTCGCCTTTCGTGCGGCCGCCGGCAACGTGCTCGGGCCCGACACGCCCGTGAACCTGAGTCTCCTGGAGGTCAGCGCGGCGCTGCCGGCGCTGCAGGGCGTGCTGATGGAGCTCAACGACTGCGCGTTTCCAACACTCAACAAGGTGGCGGCGACGGACGATGCGAGCGTCGCGTTCCGCGATTGCCAGATAGCGCTGCTGGTCGGCGCGCGGCCGCGGGGAGCTGGCATGGAGCGCAAGGACCTGCTGCTCGCCAACGCGCAGATCTTCTGCGCGCAGGGCAAGGCGCTGAACGCGGCCGCCGACCGCAACGTCCGGGTGCTCGTGGTCGGCAATCCCGCCAACACCAACGCGCTCATCGCCCGGTGCAACGCGCGCGATCTCAATGCGCGCAACTTCACCGCCAT
This sequence comes from Steroidobacteraceae bacterium, assembly GCA_050739055.1. Lineage (GTDB taxonomy): Bacteria > Pseudomonadota > Gammaproteobacteria > Steroidobacterales > Steroidobacteraceae > 13-2-20CM-66-19. Next base: position 7,362 of record JBOIAH010000095.1, read on the forward strand.
GACGCGCCTCGATCACAACCGCGCGCTGTCGCAGCTGGCGGAAAAGACCGGCGCTCACGTGAGCGACATCCGCCGGATGACTATCTGGGGAAATCACTCGGCGACCCAGTACCCCGACCTCGGGCACGCGCTGGTCCGCGGCCAGCCGGCGAGCTCGCTGGTCACCCGTGAGTGGATCGAACGGACTTTCATTCCGCTCGTGCAGCAGCGCGGCGCCGCCGTCATCAAGGCGCGTGGCGCGTCCTCGGCCGCTTCGGCCGCGTCCGCCGCGATCGACCATGTGCACACCTGGGTGCACGGCACCGCGCAAGGGGACTGGGTCAGCATGGCGGTGCCGTCCGACGGCAGCTACGGCATCCCCGAGGGGGTGATCTACTCCTACCCCGTCACGATCGAGAACGGCGAGTACCGGATCGTGCCGGGTCTGCCCGTGGATGAATTCAGCCGCCAGCGCATGGAGGCAACTCACGCCGAGCTGCGCGAGGAACGCGACGGCGTGAAGGGTCTGCTTTGACTGGCTGAAAGTGCCTGCGGCACTTTCAGCAGGCCAACCGAGTGGCGCGGTCGGCCCCGCGGGCAAAAGAGGCGGTTTTTGCCCGCTGTGCAGCGGGCGGGTTGCGGCCAAGCAGGCGGCGCTCCGCTATAGTCGGGCGGTGCCGCGCGGCGCGGAGGAACTGTCATGCTGGGCGCGATCGTCTCCCTGATCCTGGTGGTGGCCGCGGCCTACGCGCTGACGCAGATCGGGGGCCTGATCACGCTGCTGTTCATCGCGGCGGCGCTGTTCCTCGCCTACCGGCGGCTGTCGTTGCTCGTCTTCACGGTCACCTTCACCGTGCTGCTCACGGCGTACACGGTGCTCGGCGCTGTCAGCGCCCCGGCCGGCATCTGGAAGGGTTTCCTGTGGGCGCTGCTCGCGGCGCTGTGGCTGCTCAACGTGCGCACCCTGCGCAAGTCGCTCATCACCCGCCCGTTCATGGGGGCGTACCTGAAGCTCCTGCCGCGCATGTCCCAGACCGAGAAGGAGGCGCTGGAGGCGGGCACGGTGTGGTGGGACGGGGAGCTGTTCAGCGGCGCGCCGCACTGGCCGAAACTGCTGGGCGCCAAGGTTCCACGGCTCTCGGATGCGGAGCAGGCGTTCCTCGACGGTCCGTGCGAGGAGCTGTGCCACATGCTCGATGAGTGGAACATCACCCACGAGCGCGGCGACCTGCCGCCGCAAGTGTGGGATTTCCTCAAGAGCCGCGGCTTCTTCGCGATGATCATCCCGAAGAAGTACGGCGGCCTGGAGTTCTCCGCCTACGCGCATTCGTGCGTGCTGGCGAAAATCTCCAGCCGCAGCGCCACCGCCTCCTCCACCGTGGCGGTGCCCAACTCGCTCGGGCCCGCGGAGCTGCTCAACCACTACGGCACCGAGGAGCAGAAGAATTACTACTTACCAAGGCTGGCGCGCGGCGAGGAAGTCCCGTGCTTCGCCCTCACCGGCCCGCGCGCCGGCTCGGACGCCGCCTCCATTCCCGACACCGGAGTGGTGTGCCGCGGGATGTGGCAGGGAGCGGAGGTCGTCGGACTGAAGCTCAACTTCTCCAAGCGCTACATCACGCTCGCCCCCGTCGCCAGCGTCATCGGGCTCGCCCTCCGCATGTTCGACCCGGAGCGTCTGCTGGGCGGCAAGACGGACATCGGCATCACCTGCGCCCTGATCCCGCGCAATACGCCCGGCGTGAGCATCGGGCGGCGCCATTTCCCGCTCAACATTCCCTTCCAGAACGGGCCGATCCAGGGCCGCGACGTGTTTGTGCCGCTCGACTTCATCATCGGCGGTGCGGCCATGGCGGGCAGCGGCTGGCGCATGCTGGTGGAGCAACTGTCGGTGGGGCGCTGCATCTCGCTGCCTTCCAACACCACCGGCGCCGCCAAGGCGGGCGTGTGGGCGACCGGCGCCTATGCGCGCATCCGCACCCAGTTCAACATGCCGGTCGGGCGCTTCGAGGGAGTCGAGCTGGTGATCGCCCGCATGGTGGGCCTCACCTACACCATGGACGCCGCGCGCTCGGTGACCGCCGGCGCCATCGACGGCGGCGAGAAACCCTCGGTCCCTTCCGCCATGCTCAAGTACCACATCACCGAGATGGGCCGCCAGGTCGCCAACGACGCGATGGACGTGCACGGCGGCAAGGGGATCTGCCTGGGGCCGAGGAATTACCTGGGTCGCGCCTACCAGATCGTGCCGGTCGCGATCACCGTCGAGGGAGCGAACCTGCTGACGCGCAACCTCATCATCTTCGGGCAGGGCGCCATCCGCTGTCATCCGTTCGTGCTGCGCGAGATGACCGCGGCGCGCAATCCCGACCGTACCGCGGGCGTGGATGAGTACGACCGCGCCCTGTTCGGGCACATCGGCTTCACCATTTCCAACGCGGTGCGCTCGTTCATCATGGCGCTCACCCACGCGCGCTTCACACGCGCGCCGGTGCCGGGACCCACGGCGCGCTATTACCAGCACATCGTGCGCTTCAGCGCCTCGTTCGCTTTCGCGGTGGACGTGGCGATGCTCAGCCTCGGCGGCTACCTGAAAAAGAAGGAAGGCCTGTCGGCGCGACTCGGGGATGTGCTCTCGTGCATGTACTTGGCTTCGATGGTGCTCAAGCACTACGAGAACCAGGGCCACCAGGCCGAGGATTTGGCCGTGGTCGAATGGGCGTGCCGCAATCTCCTCTACCACGCGCAGGAGCAGCTGCACGGTTTCCTGCGCAATTTCCCCAACCGCGCCCTCGCCAGCGTGATGCGGGCGCTGATCTTTCCGCGCGGGCGGATCTACTCCGCGCCCGACGATCGCCTCGCGCACCGGGTCGCAACCCTCGTGACCACACCGACCGAGGCGCGCGAGCGCCTCTGCCAGTACATCTACTGGCGGCTCGAGCCGGGCAATCCGCTCGGGCTCCTGCAGGAGGCGATGCTGCTCGCCGGACAGCTCGAGCCGCTCCTGAAGCGCATCCGCGTCGAGGGTGTCAAGACCGGCCGGGTCACGGCGCTGGATCTTCCGGGCCAGATCCAGCAGGCGCACGCCGCGGGACTCGTCTCCGAGACCGAGGCGGCGGCGCTGCGCGACTATGATCGCAAGGTGATGGACCTGATCCACGTCGATGACTTCGCGCCGCAGGAGCTCGGCACGCAATCGCAGCCGGTGACGGTGCACACCCGGCCCAACGTCGCATGATCACGCCCACGCCGGCCGCCGCGCAGGCGAACGCAGTCCCCGCAGTGGCAAGCGCGTCCGCGGCCAGCCCCGCCCCCGCGGCGCAGCCGGCGCGCTGCGACAACTGCGGCGCGAGCGTGCCAGGCCGTTACTGTGGCGCGTGCGGTCAGCGGCGCGAGCCGCCCGTTCACTCGCTGTGGCATTTCGCGCGCGTGGCGACCGAGGACCTGACGCACGCCGACTCGCGGCTGTGGCGCACGCTCGCTGCGCTGCTGGCGAGGCCCGGGTTTCTAACCCGGGAGTTTCTCGCCGGACGCCGCGCCAGCTACTTGCCGCCGGTGAGGCTGTACCTGGTGCTCTCAGTGGTGTTTTTCATCGTGGCCTCGGCTACCCAATCCAAGTACACCGTGCAGCAGTTTGATAAGGAGCAAAGCGCCGCCGAACGCGCCGAACCCGGCGCGCGCACCGCGACCGGCGGCCCGCTCGCCCCGGCGCGCCCCGGTGAGACGCCGCAGCAGCGTGCCGATCGCGTGTGCCGCGACGCGAACTTTGGGGTCGAAGGACCGTGGGGCGTCAGGCTCGCGCCGGCCTTCGGTCGACTGTGCCGGCGGACGCTCGAGGACAACGGCCGCTCGCTGCAGCAGGCATTCCTGCACAACTTGGCGCGGGCGATGTTCCTGTTTCTGCCGCTACTCGCGGCGGCCATGATGCTCATGTACTGGCGGCCGCGGCACTACTACGTCGAGCACCTGCTGCTGTTCTTGCACAACCATGCGTTCGTGTTCCTGCTGCTGATGCTCGGCTGGGCGCTGAGCGCGCTGCTGCCGGTCGCTACGTCCCTGGTGACCCGCGCGGTGTTCCTGTACACCGTCTGGTACCTGTTCCGCTCCATGCGGGTCGTCTATGGTCAGGGGCGCCTGCTCACCTGCGGCAAGCTCCTGCTGCTGTCTTTCTGGTATCTGGTGAGCGGCGCGCTGATGCTCGCGCTTACCGCTGTCTATAGCGCAGTCACAGTGTGAAGGAGATGCTCATGCGTACGGTCATGGTTGCTTTGCTGGCCCTCACGGCGCCGCTCGCCGCGTCGCTCGCCGCCGCCCAGACGCCCAGCGCGGCCGTCGAGCGCACCCCATCGCCGCCGGGCGCCGAGGTCTACATCATCAGCCCGAAGAACGGGGCCAAGGTACATAGCCCGGTGCGGGTGCAGTTCGGGCTCAAGGGCATGGGCATCGCGCCGGCCGGGGTGAAGTTCGAGAACACCGGGCATCATCACCTGCTCATCGACACCGACGCTCCGGCCAACCCCGGCGCCCCGCTGCCGGCGAGCGACAAGATCGTGCACTTCGGCAAGGGGCAGACCGAGACGACGCTGACGCTGACACCCGGCAAGCACACCCTGCAGCTGTTGCTCGCCGATCAGAATCACGTGCCGCACGAGCCGCGCGTGATCTCCAGGAAGATCACCATCACGGTCGAGAAGTGACGCCCGAGGGCACCCGGCGGCGCTTGAGGGGATCGTCAGGGACATGAGCCGCGCCGTCCTGCACGTCGACATGGACGCGTTCTATGCGTCCGTGGAGCAGCGCGATGACCCCGCGATCGCCGGGCTCCCGGTGATCGTCGGCTGGGCGGGGGGCCGCGGCGTGGTCGCCGCCGCGAGCTACGAGGTGCGCAGGTTCGGAGTGCACTCGGCCATGCCGATGCGCACGGCGCTCAGGCTGTGTCCGCACGCCGTGTGCGTGCGCCCGCGCATGCAGCGTTACCAGGAAGTGTCGCGGGTGGTGTTTGGAGTGTTTCACGAGGTCACCCCGCTGGTGCAGGGTCTGTCGCTCGACGAGGCGTTCCTCGACGTCACCGCCAGCCAGCAGCTCCTCGGGGGCGCGGTTGAGATCGCGCGGCGCATCAAGGCGCGCATTCGCGAGTTCACCGGGCTCACCGCCTCAGTAGGTTGCGCCCCCAACAAGCTGGTGGCAAAGATCGCCTCCGATCTCATGAAGCCCGACGGGCTCACGGTGGTGGCTCCCGGGCAGGTGCGCGAGCTGCTCGATCCGCTGTCGGTGCGGCGGCTGCCGGGGCTGGGTCGCAAGACCGGCGCGCGGGTGGAAGCGTCCGGGATCCACACCCTGGCGCAGCTGCGCAGCGCGCCGGACGCGGTGCTCTGGCCGCTGTTCGGCCGCCACACCGCGTGGCTCCGCGAGCGCGCCTCGGGAATCGATGACCGGCCGGTGCTGCCGGACGTGGAAGAAAGGTCCCTGAGCGCGGAAGACACCTTCGAGGAGGACAGCGGCGATGCGCGCACCCTGCAGGCACAGCTCGCGCGGCTGGCCGACCTCGCCTCCACGCGCCTGCGCAGCCGGGGACTCGTGACTGGCTGCATCGGGGTCAAGATCCGCCGTCACGACTTCGTGACCTTCACCCGCCAGCGCGCCGTGGCGCCGGCTACCTGCGCGGGCCGCGTCATCGCCGGGGTCGCCGCCGAGCTTCTCACCCGCTGGCTCGCGGCACACTCCGGGGCGAAACTTCGGCTGCTGGGCGTGGTCCTCACAGATCTGAAACCTGCAGCGCAGCTCGGGCTATTTGAGGACTCCCGCCGCGCGGGCCGCCTGGATGCCACCGTGGACGAGGCGCGGGCGCGCTTCGGCGCCGGGGCGCTGCGGCGCGGCAACACGATCGAGTAGCATCCGCCCATGTATCTGACGTTCTTCGGCCTGAACGAGAAGCCGTTCGCGATCACCCCCGATCCGCGCTATCTGTACCTGAGCGAGCGGCACGCCGAGGCGCTGGCGCACCTGCTGTACGGCATCAACGAGGCGGGCGGCTTTGTGCAGCTCACCGGGGAAGTAGGCACCGGCAAGACCACCATCGTGCGGTCGCTCCTGGCGCAGACGCCGAAGAATGCCGAGATCGCGCTCATCCTCAACCCGAAGATGACCGCGCCGGAGTTCCTGCTCACCATCTGCGAGGAACTCGGCATCGGGGTCCCGGACTCGGCGTCGCACAGCCTGAAGGACCTGGTCGACATCCTGTCCCGCTACCTGCTGCGGGCCCACGCCCAGGGCAAGCGTGTGGTGCTGGTGGTGGACGAGGCACAGAATCTTTCCCCCGAGGTGCTCGAGCAGGTGCGCCTGCTCACCAACCTCGAAACCAACACGCAGAAGCTCCTGCAGATCATCCTCATCGGACAGCCCGAGCTGCGCGAGCTGCTGTCGCGCAACGAGTTGCGCCAGCTGGCGCAGCGCGTCACTGGCCGCTATCACCTGAACCCGCTGTCGCGCGACGAGACCACCGCCTACGTGTGCCATCGCCTGCGAGTCGCCGGGGCGACTACCGACATCGTGAGCCCCCGGGCGCTCGCCGAGGTGTTCCGCCTTTCCCGGGGCGTGCCGCGTGTCATCAACGTCATCTGTGACCGCGCGCTCCTCGGGGCCTACACACTCGATCGGCACCGCGTCACCGCGACGCTGGTGCGGCATGCCGCCGCCGAGGTGTTCGGGCGGCGTTTCGCGCCGCACTGGCTGCCGTGGGCGGCGACCGCCGCGCTCGCCGTGCTGCTGGTGCTGGCGAGCACCGCGCTGTGGAATCTGCACCCCTGGACCCGGGGCGCAGCCGGCCGGGGCCCGCTTGCCTCCGAGGCGGTGCGGGCCGCCGCCGCCGCCATGCCCGTGGCCGCGGGTCGCGTCGCATCTGAGCCGGCGGCGACGCTGTCACAACTGCTCGCCGCGCACGCCGCCGAGACCGATACGGACAGCGCCTTCGGGAAGCTTTTCGGGCTATGGGGCGCGAAGTACCAGGCCGACGGCACCGATCCGTGTACTCAGGCGTCCCGGCAGCACCTGGAGTGTGTCGCCGAGCGCGGCTCCTTCGGCCAGCTGCGCGTGTACAACCATCCGGCGATCCTGCTGTTGAGCGACGGCGCCGGCGCCAGTCACCAGGTGGTTCTCACCGGCCTCGACGACGAGCATGCGCGGCTCGATCTCGGCGGAGCGCACAGCGTCGGCATCGGCGAGCTGTCGCCCTTCTGGCTGGGGGACTTCGTGATGCTGTGGCGCCCGGCAAGCTCCCCGGTGAAGGCTCTGTCGGCCGGGATGCGCGGCGCCGAGGTGCGCTGGCTGCGGCAGAGTCTGCAGAGCCTGGCGCACGTGCACGGCGACACCCCGGCGAGCGACGTGTTCGACGCCGAGCTCACCGGCCTGGTGCGCGACTTTCAGCGCCAGCACCGCCTGTCGGTGGACGGGATCGCGGGTCTGCGGACCCAGATCGTGCTCGCCAGCGCAGTCGCCGGACCGGGTGTGCCGCTGCTGGCCGCCGATACTCATGGCGGGTGATCGATGTCGTTCATCCTCGACGCGCTGAAGAAATCCGAGACCGATCGCCAGCGGCAGAGCGGCCCGGCGTTGTTTGAAGTGAAGGTCGCGGCGCCGCGAACCGCGCTGCCCCCGTGGGCGATCGCAATCGCGGTGGTGTTCGTGGTCAACCTCGGCATCGTGGTGTGGATACTGA
>JBOIAH010000096.1:0-1777 GCA_050739055.1 Steroidobacteraceae bacterium
TGCTCGAGCAGCTCCCAGGGTGGAACCTGGGAGCCGGGTGCGCGGCGCGTGCGGGCGCGCACCCGGCGGACGAAGTGTTCCAGCATGCGGCGCGCCGCCGCCGCGGGCGCCAGCACGCGCGCCAGAAATTCGCCAGTGGCGCGCACCAGCTCGGCCTCGCGCGGCGCCGGGGCGTGCGTCTGCGGCACGCGCAATCGCGTCCCGCCCAGCACCCACACGAGCCACACCGCGGCGAGCACGCCGAGCGTGGCGTACAGGCGCGAATCCCGGTAGAACTTCGCCGCATCGTACGCGTCACTGATTCCCTGGTGCTCGTCGTCGAACAACACCGCGCCGCCCGGACCTAAGCTGGCGCCGACGATATTGGCGAGCAGCCGCGCATTGTCGGCGGACGTGAGCGCGCGGTTGCTGAACAGCGAGCCGAAGCCGCTCACGATGAGCGTGCCGGCAGCGCGCGGCCGCACCCACAGCACGCCCTCGCCGGTCTCGCCCTGGTGCGCCAGGCACAGGAGAAAACCCTGACGCGGCACGGTCACGCTCCAGGCGTCCCACGGGAACAGACGCCACGGGTAATCCGACCACGCCATCGCCTGCCGCACGCCGTCGAGATAGGGGTGGGGGCGATTGGGAACTAGCGTGGTGCGCTGCGGCCGCGCGAGGGGCTGGTAGGCGGCCTCCGCCGCCGCGACCACAGCGGGAAGATCCGGGCCCGTGCCTCCGGTCGGTGCGCCCGCTGCGCCCGGGAGCGTGCGCACCGCCTCGTAACCCATTCCGGTGAGATCGTTCAGATCGCCGTGAAAGACCCGGCCGGCGGCCCACCCCGGCTTGTCGGCGATCGCGGCGAGCACCAGCAGCGTGTTGCCGGCCCGGACCCACTGATCGAGGGAGCGAAGCTCATCGGGTCCGAACGGCGTCGCCACCGGCAGCGACACGATGAGCAGGTTGCCGCCTGGCGTGAGGTCGTGCCGGCGCCGCAGACCCCCGAAGCGCTCGCGCAACGAGAGGCTGCGAACGTGCTCCTGGGCAAGCCAGCTCATGGCCCCTGCGAGGCCGTTGTCGCCGCGCTCCACGCTCGTAGGCAGCGCCACCTCCAAACGCCCGTCGCCCGCGCCACGCACGAACAGGGTGACGAACAACAGCAGCGCACCGAGCGCGCACGCGAGCGTCGTCAGCCGCTCCCTCATGCGCGCACCGCATCCAGCCCGGCGAGCAGTTCACGGCCGCGCTGCAGCGCGGCGGCGAGCGCCTCCGGGGGCGGTCGCCGGGCGGAGAACCGCACTCGTTCGCACGCCGCGGCGAGCTCGGCGAGGCGCTGCCGATCGGCGCCGTCGGCGAGGCGTGCAGCCCGCAGCAGCTCGCGCACCGTGAGCGCGCGCGCCGGCGGTAGCCGCTCCTGCGCCGCGAGGCGCGCCACGATCAGCTCGAGCAACAGGCGCGGCTGCTGCGCGACAGTCGCCTGCTCGATGTCCGCCCAGCTCCCCGCCGCCTCGCAACGCGCGCCGGGCGCCGCACCGGCCGGCGCCGCCACCTTGCGGTGTGACGGCAGCACCCCCGCGGCGCGCAGCTCATTCACCACGATGATTCCGGCCAACACCGCCACCAGCGCCAGAGCACCGGCCGTGAGCAGCTCGAGCACCGTGCGCGGCAGCCCGAGTGAGGCGACCAGGCGCCGCAGCCAGCCGTCCTCGGCGCGCGCCGCGGGCGGCTGCACAATCGCGCGCAGCCAGGCCCTCAAGCGCGCCCACCAGCTGCCGTGGGTCTGCCCGGACGTCCGCAG
>JBOIAH010000097.1:0-4277 GCA_050739055.1 Steroidobacteraceae bacterium
GGCCTGGATGGTGCATCACTTCGTGCTGTTCGAGCGCGTGCGCGCGCTGCCGGTGCTCGACATCATCCTCACCTACAACGCGGGGGCGGCGTTCAGCCTGCTGTCGGACGCCTCGGGGTGGCAGCGCTGGGTGTTCGTGGCGCTGGCGCTCGGCGTGAGCGTGGCGCTGATCGTGTGGATGCGGCGCTTGAGCTCGGCCGTCCACGGCCTGCTCGCCTGCGGGCTCGCGCTCATCGTCGGGGGTGCGCTCGGCAACATGATCGACCGCCTGAGGCTCGGGCACGTGATCGACTTCATCCACGCGCACTGGGGCCAGCATTACTTTCCGGCGTTCAATGTCGCCGATTCGGCCATCACCGTCGGCGCGGCGGTGCTGTTGCTGGATGCCTGGCGCGAAACGCGGGCCGCGAACACGGTGGGCGCGTGATGCAGGTGCTGCTCGCCAATCCGCGCGGCTTCTGCGCCGGGGTCGACCGCGCCATCGATATCGTCGAGCGGGCCCTCGAGCTGTTCGGCCCGCCCATCTACGTGCGTCACGAGGTCGTCCACAACCGCCACGTGGTGGAGCGGCTGCGCTCTCTCGGGGCCGTGTTCGTCGATGCGCTCGCCGAGGTGGCGGCGGGCGGCACCGTGATTTTCTCCGCCCACGGCGTCTCGAGCGCGGTGGAGGAGGAGGCGCATGCCCGCCACCTGACGGTGTTCAACGCGACCTGCCCGCTGGTGACCAAGGTGCACATGGAGGTGCAGCGCTATGCGCGCGAGGGGCGCGACGTGATCCTGATCGGGCACGCGGGACATCCGGAAGTCGAGGGCACCATGGGGCGCTTTGATGCGTCCTTCGGCGGGCGCATCCACCTGGTGGAGGACCTCGCCGGCGTCGGGACGCTCGCGGTGCGCGATCCGGGGAGCCTCGCGCTGGTCACCCAGACCACGCTCTCGGTGGATGACACCGCGGAAATCGCCGCCGCGCTGCGCGGGCGCTTTCCCGCGCTCGCCACGCCGCGCCGCGAAGACATCTGCTACGCCACGCAGAACCGCCAGGATGCCGTGAAGAAGCTCCTCGAGCAGTGCGACGTACTACTGGTGGTGGGCTCGCGCACCAGCTCCAACTCCAATCGCCTGCGCGAGCTCGCCGACCGCGCCGGGGTACCCGGCTATCTGGTGGATGGCCCGCAGGATCTGCGCGCCGAATGGTTCGCGGGCAAGCGCGCCGTGGGCGTGACCGCCGGCGCGTCCGCCCCCGAGCTTCTGGTGCAGCAGGTGGTCGAGCGCCTGGCGGCGTGGGGCGGGGAAGCCGCGCGGGAAGTCATCGGGCGCGAGGAACGGGTGTTCTTCACGCTGCCGCGCGAGCTGCGCCACGAGTCAGAAGAACCCATGTAGCTCGACGAAGTACAGGCGCGTGTGCTCCAGGGGAAGCTGCGGAATGCCGTCCGACACGCGCGCGCCGGCGCGCAGTTGCACGAACTGGATGGGCGTCAGCTCATACACGAAACTCCAGCGGCTTTGCTCGCCATGTCCTGCGGCGCGATTCGGATTGAGGAACTCGTCGGTGATCTTGAGGTTGTGGCCGCGGACCGGCGACCAGTTCGCTTCCACCAGCGTCGCGACCATCTGCACGGTGCCGCGGCCCGCGCCGCCGGTGGCAGCGCTGGCCACGGTGTGATCATCGACGAGCTCTGCCTGGGCGAGCCAGCCGATCGGTCCGGTTCTTAACCCGCCAAAGAGGCTGACGGCGCTCTTGCTGCCGCCGGAACCGGCGGCGTTGTAGTTGGCCGCCGCACCGAGCCGCCAGCGGGAATCGACCCACTGCAGCTGCGCGCTGGTCTGCTTGCCGTTGCCGCTCGCCGGGCCACCGGCAGTGCCATTGCTGAGCGCGAGCTGTGCGTCCCAGTGCCCCTTGAGCCAGCCGAGCTCCATCCCCTGGTCGGGCGTGGTCATGTTGATGCCGCTGATCTGCTGGATGAAGGCCGTCTGATCCTGGAGGCGAAAGCCGAAGGGAAGGTACATCTGCCCCGCCTTCACGTACCAGCTGTGATCCGCGGACCAGTACATTCCCCAGGCCTCACGGTTCAAGGCGCCCCCGGGAGCAACCTGCTCGTCGACGTACACCAGGAGTCGCTCGGGGATTACGCTCGCGTCGAGATAGATCCGCGTCTGTTGCATCTGGAACTGGTTGACGGTGCGGGTGGTGGGCGCCTGCGTGCTCGAGGCGTCGTAGCGCAGATCGCCGCCGCTCGACAGGAAGCGGTTGATTTGCCCCGCCCAGGTGTCCGCGCCCGTATCGAGACGCCCGGCCGGGAGCAGCGTTTGCGCAAACACGTCGCCGAACGGCGTACGCAAGCCGCCGCCGCTGGGATTGACGTGACATTGGCCGCACTTGTACCCGTTGGCGACGGCTAAGTAGGGCTCCGCGAGCGCCGGCGAGGCGCACGCGGCGCCGAGCGCCGCCACCAGCAGTGCCAGGCCGCCAGAACCAGTCGTCATGGTGCACCGTCCACGGTGAATTCAAAGCTGTAGTCGCGTTCCAGCGTGCGCGCGCTGTTGTCGGCGAGCGCGCCGCCGCCGCTGCCGCGCAACGTCAGGCGGTAGGTGCCCGCGCCGAGTGCGGCGCCGGGCGTTACCAACAGGGTGCGCGGATTTCCCGCGGCGAGCCGCAGCGAGACTGAATCACTCGCCAGTTCCGCCCCGTCCGCAGTGAGACGCTCCAGGCGCACTGTCGTATCGTTAATGAGCGAGGCGTCGACCTCGTGATTGAAGGCCACCGCGACCTGCAGCGCCGGCGCGGCGACCAGGGCGTGGTCCGGAGGCGAGACGGCGGTGACCGTGAAGTGCTCGCTCGCCGCGACTGGCGCAGCGCTCTGCAGCGCGCCGTCGCTGATCCACTGGCGGATGAAGTCGATGGTGGCCTGCGGCAGCGGCGGCTCGCCCAACGGCATCTGCGCGCCGACGATCCCGGTGGCGCCCTCGAGTTTCAACACCAGGTAACTCTTGTCGGGTGCGCTCGGGTCCACGCGCAGCACATTCGGTTCCTCGGTGCTCGGAACGCCGACCAGCAGCGCGTAGCTGTGCGCGGCATCGAGCTGCAAGCCCTGGGGCGCTGCCGCACCGCTATGGCAGCGGACACAGATGGGCGTGAAGACGTTGTCCTGGAGCGACTGGAAGTCAGCCGTGAGCGGCGGTAGCGGTGCGTTCCCTGCGGCGATCGGCTGACCGGCCGCATCCAACCCTGCGCCGTTCCCGGCGCAGGCGCCGAGCAGCGCGGCGAGCAACGCCGCGAACCAAGCGCGGCCCGACAGATCCAACATCGCCCGTCTCCCGCCTCATGACAATGTGCGTGAGTGTGCGCGTTCCCACTGTTGGTTTAAGTTCCCGGCGATCTATTTTGCACATCACTGCTGAAACCGCCGGGGCCGCGGGCGACACCTACCACCGGCCCACCTCATCGGAGAATTCACATGCTAGAGACACTGCGCACCACACGAGCGATGCCAACCGCATTGCGGCTGATGGTGGGCACACTCCTTTCAATCCTTGCCGCCTGCGGCGGCGGTTACGGCGGCGGCAGTGGTGGCGGATCAGGTGCCACGGGCTGCGGCGGATATGGCGGGAACAACTGTCCTGCGCCGACCATTATGCTGAGCTCGCCGGGCGCGACTGTGGAGCGCACCGTGCAGCTGAGCGCCAGCGCATCGGCCGCGAGCGGCGCCGCGGTGATGTCCGTGGACTTCCTGATCGACGGCGCGAGCGTTGGCAAAGCGACCACGGCGCCGTACACCATAAGCTGGGACAGCACCGTGGTCAGCGACGGTAGTCACATGCTCACCGCGGTCGTCATCGACAGTCGGAACCAGATGACCACCTCCGCGGCGATTGCCATCAAAGTCGCGAATAATCCGAGCTTCACGGTCGCGATGGCGCCGGCGCAGATCTTCCCCGCGCCGACCTCGAGTGCTTCGGGAACGGCTGATCTGAGCGCGAAGCTTGCAACCGGCGCCGTGAGCGGCAAGGTCACGTTGAGCGGCGTCGCGGCAACGGCCGTGACGATTAACGAGGGCTTTGCCGGCAACACCGGGAGCAGCGTGATCACGCTCACCGCCAACGCCGGCACTCCCGGTGAGTGGGACGTTCCCGCCGGGGCCCTGCTGAGCGCAGATCAGGTGACGGCGCTGCTGGTGGGCAAGCTGTATGTGATCGCCACCTCGGCAGCCCACCCGGGCGGTGAGCTTCGCGGCCAGATCACGCCAGCCAACGTCAGCGTCATTCTCGCGGCCCTGGCT
>JBOIAH010000098.1:0-2292 GCA_050739055.1 Steroidobacteraceae bacterium
GCCGGCCGCCGCGCCGGCGACGACGCCAGCCGCGTCGCCCCGAGTTGAGCCTAACGGTCGGCGCGCCTGCGCAGCAGGTCGAACCGCGCCGGCGATCCGCCCAGGTAGGTGGGCAGCACGGCGAGCATGTGGCGGGGCCGGATACCGAGCCGCGCACAGCCGTCTTCGCGGCACACGCAGTCGATGGTGAGCGAGCGGAAGTTGTCGAGCGAGAACGGCTTGCCGGGCATGAGACCCATGATGACCCCCTGCGCGCGCGCCAGCACATCCGGCAGGCGGACGATCCGGCAGGAGAGTCCGGCCAGGCGCGCCGTGAGACGCACGATCTGCTCGAGGGTCATGACTTCCGGTCCGCACAGCTCGTAGATCTGTCCCTGGGTGGCGCGCACGCCGAGGGCGCGCACCAACGCCTGCACGACGTCGAGCACGTAAATCGGCGCAAAGCGGGCTTGCGAGCGCGCCAGCGGCAGGAACCCGGCCGTGAGACGCAAGAGTCCGGCGAAGCGGTTGGTGAGCGAGTCGCCCGGTCCGAAAATCACCGACGGCCGGAAGATGGTCAGCTGCGGGGGCGCAGCTTCCGGGGGTGCCGCCGTCCCGGTACGCGCCGGCGCCGCGGCGCGCAACTGTGCCTCGGCCGCACCCTTGGAGCGCAGGTAGTGGCTCGGCCCTTGCTCATCGGCGCCGAGCGCACTCAGGTGCAGCACGCGCCGCACGCCCGCGGCGCGCGCCGCCGCCCAGACCTTCGCCGCGAGCTCGGTGTGCACGGCGTGAAAGCTCGCGCCGCGGTGCGGGTTGAGAATGCCGACGAGATTGATCACCGCGTCACAGCCGGCGAACAGCTGACCCAGCACCGTGCGCTCATGCACGTTGGCGAGGCGCAGCTCGACGGTGTCCAGTACCCGCAGCCGCTCGGCGCGCGCCAGGCTGCGGGTTGGCACGCGCACCCAGTGCCCGTCGAGCGCCAGCCGGGTGACCAGCTCGGTGCCCACGAAGCCGGTACCGCCGAGCACACAGAGGTTCACACACTTCTCCCGGCGCCGCGCTCGCCGTCAGCGCAGTGGTACCAGCAGGACCGTGGTGCCGCGCCGCACTTCCAGAATCAGCGCCGCGGCACCCTGCGCACGTTCGCGCAACTGCTTCAGGCTGGCGACGGGGCCGCGATTGGCTCCAACGATGACGTCATCGGCCCGCAGTCCGGCCCGGGCGGCGGCGCTGCCGGGCTCGACGCCGCGCACCAGCGCGCCGGCCGAATCAGGCGCGTCGTCGAGCGTGGCGCCCTCGAGGCTGGGGCGGATGCCCGGTCCAGCGCCGCTCGCCGCGCTCTCATTGGCCGCCAGCAGCGCGGTCACTTTCAAGGGCTTGGCGTCGCGCACCAGGCCGATCTCGACCGGGTCACCGATGCGCAGCAAGCCGATGGCGTTGCGCAGCTCGCTGTTGGATTTGACGGCTTGCCCGTTCACGGACGTGATGACGTCGCCGGTCCGTATCCCGGCCTTGTCCGCGGGCGAGCCCTCGACCACCTGCGAGACGAGCGCCCCTGCGGCGCCCGACAGGCCCAGGGAATGCGCGATGTCCGGGGTGACCGTGTACATGCTCACGCCGAGCTGGCCGCGCCTGACCGAGCCGTACTTGATGAGCTGCTCCATCACGCTGCGCGCCATGTTCACCGGGATGGCAAAACCGATCCCGATGTTGCCGCCGCTCCTGGAGAGGAGCGCGGTGTTGATCCCGATCAGCTCGCCGCGCAGGTTGACGAGCGCGCCGCCGGAGTTACCGGGGTTGATCGATGCGTCGGTCTGGATAAAGTCCTCGTAGCCCTCGGGACTGATGCCGGAGCGGGACAGGCCGCTGACGATCCCCGAGGTCACGGTGTGGTGCAGACCGAAGGGATTGCCGATGGCGACGACGAAGTCCCCGACCTCGGCCCGGGCGGAGTCGCCGAGGGGGATCTGCGTGAGCCGCTCGGCTGTGACCTTGAGCACCGCTACGTCCGATGGCTCATCGCTGCCGAGCACCTCGGCCTGCAGATCCCGCCCGTCCTGGAGCGTAACCGTGATCTCGTCGGCGTTTTCCACCACGTGCGCGTTGGTGATGATGTAGCCGAGTTTCGCATCGACTATGACCCCCGAGCCCGCGCTCTGGAACGGCCGCCCGGGCGGCCTGCCGCCCGGAGGAACCGCGAAGAAGCGGCGGAAGAGCGGATCATCGAGCAGCGGACTACGCGCGCGGATCGTGCCTCGGGTGGCGATGTTCACCACCGCGGGCGACACCTTCTTGATCATGGGGGCGAGA
>JBOIAH010000099.1:0-2498 GCA_050739055.1 Steroidobacteraceae bacterium
GCCTTGCGCAAGGTCCAGGGCCTCAAGGGGTGAAACGACCATTTTTCACGCCGGATTCAGGATAATAGCGTCAACACGAGCGCGCCCCAGGCTGCGATCATTACCTGCGCCCATCCGCCGCCGGAAAGATGCGCGAGCGCGAACAGGGCGAACGTGACGAGCGCCGCCAGGAGCGGGCTTGCGGTCAGTTCTGAAATCCGCTCGAAGCCGTAGCCGCGAAATGCGACCTCTTCCACGAACGCCGCGCGTGTCACCAGACCAACGCGGAACAGGAACGGGGCCAGGAACAGGCTGTTGATTCTTTGCGGCATACTCAGATGCATCGCGGGCAGCACGACGGCAACGATCAGACCGATTCCCAGCACTGCGGCAATGGCGGCCACCAGGGCGAACGCAGTGTCCATCACGCCCGGCACGCGCAAACCGATCGAGGAAAGTGGCTTGCGCTCGACGAGCAGCACATAGAGCAGGAGGCCCGCGAACAGCACCCACCACAGCGCTTCGCCGCCCCAAAGGGGACCCAGCCCGCTGTGCGCCTTTCCCAAATCGCCTAAGTGGCAGAAGGGCAGAACCAGCGCGATCAGCAGGCCAATGACGACTACAGGGCGGATTCGGCCTGGCCGCCTGGCATCAGGCCCTGGCTTTTGCGACATAGCCTTCCCTCGTGAGCTTGCCTGCGGCGCCCCGGCCTCCAAGCGGGCCGGTTGAAGACGCATTCTGGCAGGCTTGCTGCGCCATAGCTTCTGTCGCAATCAGGCAAGAAGGCGTAAAATCCGGCATGTGCCCCTGCCCCGGAGCAAGTTCGCCTTTCTGACGCTGCCGCGCTACTCGATGATCGCGCTCGCGAACGCGGTCGAGCCGCTGCGCATGGCGAACAACCTCACCGGTCAGCCGGTGTACGACTGGTCGATCGTGAGCCTCGACGGACAGCCGACCCCCGCAAGCAACGGCCTTGAGCTCTCTCCCACCGAGGTGCTCGAGCAGGTCGGCGCGGTCGACATCCTGTTCGTGTGCGGCGGCCTCGACGTGCAGGAAGTGGTGACGCCGAAGACCCTGGCGGCGCTCAGGCGCCTGGCCGAGCGGCGCGTGCCTCTCGGGGCGCTGTGCACCGGCGGTTACGCGCTCGCCAAGGCGGGCCTGCTCGACAAGTACCGCGCCACCATCCACTGGGAGAATCTGTCGGCGCTGCACGAGGAGTTTCCCCGCATCCAGCTCAGCGACCAGCTCTTCACCATCGACCGCGACCGCTTCACCTGCTCGGGCGGGGTGGCGCCGCTGGATCTCATGCTGCACCTGGTGGAAGCGAAGCTCGGCGCGCGTATTTCCCAGCTCATCTCCGAGCAGTTCATCGTGGACCGCATCAGGAGCGGCCGCGACCGCCAGTACGTGCCGCTGCGTGCCCAGATCGGCGTGAGCCACGAGAGCCTGATCAAGGTGGCGCAGCTGATGGAAGACAACATCGAGAAGCCCCTGTCGCTCGATGAGATCGCCGCCGCCACAGCTCTCTCGCGCCGCCAGATCGAGCGGCTGTTCAAGCGGCACCTGAACTGCGTGCCCAAGCGCTACTACCTGCAGCTGCGCCTGCGCCGGGCGCGCGAGCTGCTGCTGCAGACCTCCATGCCCATCATCGACATCACGACCGCCTGCGGCTTCGCCTCGCCCCCGCATTTCTCGCGCTGCTACCGCGCGCAGTTCGGCTGTCCGCCCAGCGCCGAGCGCCTGAGCCGCCAGGCAAAGCCCGCCGGGCACGCACCGCGTGCGATCGCGCCGGTGTGACCCGCGTCCGCTGAGGTCTTTGCCTTAACGCGCCACCTGTCGCGTCCGGGCATGCGGTGGTCGCGTAGCAGCACCTGCCGCCCGTGATCGGCCCTTACCATGCCCGCAAACCCGCCGCGCACCGCTAACCCGAAGTCGCGCATGGAGATTTCGACCATGGCCGAACCCGCCGAAGGCGAATTCAAGCTCAGCGATCTCAACGACCAGGAGCTCATCGAGCAGGTCCACGACGACCTCTACAACGGGCTGAAGGCCGAGGTCGAGGAAGCCACGCGGCTGTTCCTCGCGCGCGGCTGGAGTGCCGAGAGGGTGCTGAACGATGCGCTCGTCGAGGGCATGCGCATCGTCGGTATCGACTTCCGCGACGGCATCCTGTTCGTTCCCGAAGTGCTGCTCGCCGCCAACTCCATGAAGGGGGGCATGGAGATCCTGCGCCCGCTGCTCGCGGAGACCGGCGTGCCTCCGATCGGCAAGATCGTGATCGGCACGGTGAAGGGAGACATCCATGACATCGGCAAGAATCTGGTGTCGATGATGCTCGAGGGCGCGGGCTTCGAGGTCATCGACCTGGGCATCAACAACCCGGTCGAGAAATATCTCGCGGCACTCGAACAGCACAAGCCGGACATACTCGGCATGTCGGCGCTGCTCACCACCACCATGCCCTACATGAAGGTCGTCATCGACCAGCTCAACGAACGGGGTATCCGCAAGGACTATAT
>JBOIAH010000100.1:0-10415 GCA_050739055.1 Steroidobacteraceae bacterium
GTCCCCGCCCACCGTGCGCGACGTGCTCGCCGGGATGATCTAGGCGCACGAGATCCAGGGCGTGCTGGCGCTCGACAACAGCTTCAATCGCGTCGGGCTCGATCACGTGCTGCTGGTGCGCATCGCCTCCACCGCGGTGGTGGCGGTCATGCTGGGGGCGAATCTGGAGCAGGTGGTGAACGCCGTGTCCAACGCGTGGATCGACGGCGGCGCGCTGCGCACCTACCGGCACGCGCCCAACACCGGCTCGCGCAAGAGCTGGGCGGCAGGTGACGCCACCAGCCGTGCGGTGCGCCTGGCACTCATCGCGCTCACCGGGGAGATGGGTTATCCATCGGCGCTGTCGGCCCGGACCTGGGGCTTCAGCGACGTGCTGCTGCGCGGCAAGCCGCTTAAGGTGCCGCAGCCCTTCGACAGCTACGTCATGGAGAACGTGCTCTTCAAGATCTCCTACCCGGCCGAGTTTCACGCGCAGACCGCGATCGAGGCCGCGATGAGCCTGCACCCGCAGGTGAAGGAGCGGCTCGGCGACATCGAGCGGATCGTCATCGAGACGCAGGAGCCGGGGGTACGCATCATCGACAAGACGGGACCGCTCGCCAATCCGGCCGACCGCGATCACTGCATCCAGTACATGGTGGCGATCCCGCTGATCTTCGGGCGCCTGACCGCGGCGGACTATGAGGACACGGTGGCCCTTGACCCGCGCATCGACGCACTGCGCTCGAAAATGCAGGTGCGCGAGAACCCCAGCTTCACCCAGGAGTATTACGCCCCCGACAAGCGCTACATCGGCAACGCCGTGCAGGTGTTATTCCGCGACGGCAGCGCGACTGCGCGCGTGCAGGTGGACTTCCCGATCGGCCACCGCAAGCGCCGCGCGGAAGGCATGCCGGTGCTGGTGAGGAAATTCGCCTCCTCAGTGGATGCGCATTTCAGGCCTAAGCAGGCCGAGCGCATCAAGGGGTTGTTCGCGAACGCGGCGGCGCTGGACGCCCTGCCGGTGAACGAGCTGCTGGCGGCGCTGGTCACCAGCTCCTAACCGACCCTGACCGGCACGAACAGCTGCGTATCGCCGCGCTGGATGAGCAGCGCGATGTGGCCGTTGGAGTGCTCGACCGCGCTGCGCAGCGCTTGCGCGCTCGCCACCGGCGCGCCGTTGGCCGCGAGCACGACGTCCCCGGGCTGAATGCCGGCATCCGCCGCCGGGCCGCTCGCCTGCTCGACCACGAGCCCGCCATGCAAGTTGCCCTGGCGCTGCTCCTCGGGGGTGAGCGGGCGCACGGCGAGACCGAGCTTGCCGCCCTCCGACCGCGGGTTGCCGCTGGAGGCGGTGCGCTGATCCGCCATGGCCCCAAGCTTCACGCTGATGTCGCGCCGGGCATGGTGGCGCCAGATCTCAAGCTCCACCGTGGTCCCGGGGCTGATGCCCGCGACCCTCACCGGCAGCTCGGTCGAGTCCTTGAGATCCTGGCCGTTGAGCTTGAGGATCACGTCGCCGGGCTCGAGGCCGGCGCGCGCGGCCGGGCCGCCCTTCTCGACGCTCGACACCAGCGCCCCCTCGGGCGCCGGCAGGCCGAACGAGTCGGCGAGGCCCTGGCTGACGTTCTGGATCACCACGCCGAGCTTGCCGCGGGTGACGTGCCCGGTGGTCTGCAGCTGCTCACCCACCTGCATGGCCACGTCGATCGGGATCGAGAACGACACGCCCATGTAGCCGCCGCTGCGGCTGTAGATCTGCGAGTTGATGCCGACGACCTCGCCGCGCATGTTGAACAGCGGACCGCCGGAGTTGCCGGGATTGATCGGCACGTCGGTCTGGATGAACGGGACGTAGTCACCGCCGAGCGTGCGCCCCTTGGCGCTGACGATGCCGGCGGTGGCGCTGTTCTCGAAGCCGAACGGCGCGCCGATGGCGAGCACCCATTCGCCCACCTTGAGCCCGTGCGAGTCGCCGAGCTTCACCGTCGGCAGATTTTTCGCGTCGATCTTGATCACCGCGATGTCCGACCTGGTATCGATGCCGATGACCTTGGCGGTGAATTCGCGGCGGTCAGTGAGGCGCACGGTCACCTCGCTCGCGCCCTTCACGACGTGCGCGTTAGTCATGATCACCCCGTCGGGCCGGATGATGAATCCCGAGCCTTCGCCGCGCACCGGCCGCGGCTGGGGCATCTGGAACCCGAAACCGAAGCCGCGGAAGAACGGCGCAAACGGGCTGTTCGGGCCGAAGGGATCGTTGTCGCCGTTGTCATCGCCCTGCGAGTTCCAGGCCGTCGACACCTTGCTCACCACGGTGATGTTGACCACCGCGGGGCCGTACTTCTGCACCATGGAGCTGAAATCCGGCAGCGCCGCGCCCGGGTTGGCGGCCGCCGGGACCGGGGACGGCGGAAACGCCGGGGCTGGCGCGGCCGCGGTGGCCACCGCGCGCGTGACCCCCGCCACGTACAGGGCGCTGACGGGCAGCGCAATGGCCGCCGCACCGAGAACTGCGGCAATGAGCGGTTTTCTCACCAGGGTCGCGAGATTCATGAATCACTCCTGCAAAGAGGGTCGTTCGGGCCTTGGCCACGAACGATAAGAGCCGAGGCTTACGGCAGCCTTAAGGCTCGCCGAGGCGACTCAAGACTGCGCCGCGACGGGGTGAGCAGGCCCTACTCGGAGGCGAGGCGCGACCACGGCCGCGACTCGGTGCCGAGCGACGGCTTGAGCTTGCTGAAGTAAGCGGCGATCGCCTCGACATCGTCGTCGCTCAGATTCGCCGTGAAGCTCTTCATGAGCGGATTCTTGCGGCCGCCGTGCCGGTACTCATTGAGCGCCCGCACGAGATAGTCCTCGTGCTGCCCGGCGAGCGAGGGATACAGCGGCGCAATCGCCACGCCATCCTGGCCGTGGCATGACACGCACAGCGCCGCGGCTCTGGGCACGGTGCCCGCGGGTTTGCCGCTGGACACGAGCGGCTTGCCCGCGAAAAAGACCGCGATGTCCGCCATGTCCTGGTCGGAGAGCGTCTCGGCCTGCGAGTGCATGGTGATGTGCGAGCGGTCCCCGTCGCGATAGCCGTGCAGCGCCGACTCCAGGTACTGCGGGCTCTGTCCCAGGAGCTCCGGCACGCTGTACATGGGATATGCGTTCTTGTAGCCCTCGATGCCGTGGCAGCCGAGGCAGGTGTAAGAGATGGACTTGCCGCGCTGCGGGTTGCCCGTGAGCGGCGCCTGCTGCGCGCAGGCCACGTTCGCGCACGCGCACCAGGCGAGCGCCGCGATCGCCGGATGCAATGCGAAACCGCGCCCGCGCCCCGTCATTCGTTCCTCCGCCACCTGAAACGGCCCCGAATCTTACGGACTCGCCATGCCAAATGCCACCCGTGGCCCCTCGCGCTCCAACCCCCGCTGCGTGCATCAGCGCCATGATCGTCTCGAGCGCATGCCAGTCTCCCCGTGAGCCATTCAACGCGGGCAATATAGCCGCATGATCGCTCTGATCCAGCGTGTCAGCCACGCCGAGGTGCGCGTCGAGGGCGCCGCCGTCGGCGCGATCGGGCGCGGGATCCTCGCCTTCATCGCCGTGCGGCGCGCCGACACGCCGGCCGCGGCCGAGCGGCTGCTCGAGCGCCTGCTGTCCTATCGCGTGTTCCCCGACGCCCAAGGTCGCATGAACTACTCGGTGCGCGACCTCAGCGCTGGGCTGCTGCTGGTGCCGCAATTCACCCTCGCCGCCGACACCAAGAAGGGCACGCGCGCGGGGTTCAGCGCCGCCGCCGAGCCGCGGCACGCGAGGCAGTTGTTCGAGTACCTGCACGGACAGGCAAGGGCCTCGTATACCCATGTTTCCGCTGGCGTATTTGGCGCCGTGATGCAGGTGTCGCTGACCAATGACGGGCCGGTCACGTTCTGGCTCGAAACCCCTGCTTAGGGCGGCTTATTTGACCTATGATCGGACTCTTTCCCGCAGCGGCGGGCTTTTGTGGGGTGGTGAAGCATGGGCGGTTTTGGAATGCGCGAGCTGGTCATCATCCTGCTCGTGGTGCTCGTCGTATTCGGTGCCAAGAAACTGCGCACGGTGGGTTCCGATCTCGGAGCCGCGGTGCGCGGATTCAAGAAGGCGATGAACGAGGGCGAGGCGGAGCAGGGCGCCCCACCCAAGCAGATCAGCTCGGAAGCAGCGGACGCCGAGTTCGACGAGGTCGCCAAGAAGAGCGACGCTCAATCCAAGAGCGAACGGAGCGTGTGATCTGTTCGAGGGCCGGTTCTCGGAAGTCCTGATCATCTTCGTTCTGGCGCTGATCGTGCTGGGACCGGAGAAATTGCCACGCGTCGTCTCGGAGGTTGGCCGCTGGGTCGGACGCGCGCGCGCCATGGCGCGGCAGTTCCGCGAGCAGCTCGAGGAGGAGGTGCAGCTCGAAGAGGCGCGCAAGGCGCAGGCCGCTCAAGCCGCGAGCCCGGCGCAGTCCGCGAGCCCGGCGCAGCGCGAGTCCCCGGCCGCCGTCGAACCGCTGACCCCGCGGCCCGACACTTACTCGCACGCGCATCCGACGGATGCCACCGGCGCCGATCCCCGCGCCGCCGCGCCCGCGGGCCCGACGGCCAGCGCCGATGAGCGTGGAACCTGAGAAGCTCGCCGAAGGCACCCTGATTTCGCATCTGCTGGAGCTGCGGGATCGGCTGTTGCGTGCGCTGATCGCGGTCGGCCTCGCGTTCCTGCCCTGCGTTTACTACTCGAACGACATTTTCACCTTTGTCGCGCAGCCGCTGCTCGCCAAGCTCCCGCAGGGCAGCAACCTCATCGCCACCGGGGTGATGTCCCCGTTTACGACGCCGTTCAAGCTGTCGTTTTTCGTGGCTCTCCTGGTCGCGATGCCGTACGTCATCTACCAGCTGTGGTCGTTCGTGGCGCCGGGCCTGTACCGCAACGAACGGCGTTTCGCCGTGCCGCTGCTCGCCTCCTCGATCGTGCTGTTCTACGTCGGCATCGCCTTCGCTTACTACTTCGTGTTCCCGGTGATGTTCCAGTTCTTCGCGACCACCACGCCCAAGGGCGTCTCGATGATGACCGACATCAACAACTACCTGGATTTCGTGCTCACCATGTTCTTCTGCTTCGGGCTCGCGTTCGAGGTGCCGGTCGCGGTGGTGCTGCTGGTGGTCATGGGGCTGGTGCGCATCGAGAAGCTCAAGCAGCACCGCGGCTACGTCCTGATCGGCATTTTCATTGTGGCGGCGCTGCTGACGCCGCCCGATGCCATCTCGCAGTGCTCGCTCGCCATTCCGATGTACCTGCTCTACGAGGGCGGCATCCTCATGGCCCGCATCCTGTCGCGCGTGCGCAGCGCCGAGGCGCCCGCCCCGGGACCGCCACCATGAACGAGGCCCACGACGCCACCCTCCCTGCAGTTGGCGTGCCGGGCAAGACGCTCTTCGGGCAGCCGCGGGGACTTGCGACGCTGTTTCTCACCGAGATGTGGGAACGCTTCACCTACTACGGCATCCAATCGCTGCTGATCCTGTTCATGGTGGCGGCGGTGTCCAAGGGGGGCCTGGGTCTTGATGACCGGACCTCGAGCTCGGTCTACGGACTGTACCTGGGCAGCACCTATGTGCTGGGGTTGCTCGGCGGGTGGATCGCGGACCGCCTGCTCGGCGCCCAGCGCACGGTGATCAGCGGGGGGATCTTCATCGCGGCGGGCAGTGTGCTGCTGGCCGTCGGCAATGCGCCGGTCTTCTTCATCGGCCTGCTGGTGGTTGCCATGGGCGTCGGACTGCTCAAGCCCAACGTCAGCGGCCTGGTGGCCTCGCTCTATCCGGAAGGCGGCTCGCGCCGCGATGCCGGATTTTCCGTCTTCTACATGGGCATCAACACCGGGGCCCTGCTCGGTTCCTCCCTGGTGCCGCTGCTCGCCGCAGCCTGGGGATGGCGTTTCGGGTTCGCGCTGCCGGCGCTCGGCATGGCGCTCGGCGTCGCGCAGTTCCTGTGGACGCGCCACTACCTGGGAAGCGCCGGGCTTGCAGTCGCGCACGAGAAGCGCGGCTCCTGGATGCCGGTCATCGTGTTCCTCGCGGCCGTCGCGGCCATCGTGCTGCTCGCGCTGCGCGGCACGATCAGGCTCGATGCCGCGATGCTCGCGGCTTCGGCCTCCTGGGCCTACGCGGCGCTCGCGGCCGCGTACTTTGCGTATCTGCTGTTTTTCGCAGGCCTCACCCGTATCGAGCGCAACCGCGCGCTGGTGATGGTGGCGCTGTTTGCCGCCTCGGTGACCTTCTGGGCGGGCTATCAGCAGCAGGGCGCCTCCCTGAACCTGTTCGCCGAGCGCTACACCGACCGGCGCATTCTCGGCTGGACCATGCCGGCGGGACTGCTGCAGGCCGTGAATCCGTTCTTCATCATCACCTTTGCGGGGGGGTTCGCCTGGCTGTGGATCGCGCTCGGCAAGCGCGGCCTCGATCTGCCGGCGTCCGCCAAATTCGGCCTCGGGCTCATCTGCCTCGGACTCGGCTTCCTGCTGATGTACTTCGCCTCGCAGTACGTGCTTGCCGGTGCGCTGGTGCTGCCCACGTGGCTCGTGTGCACCTACTTCCTGCACACCGTGGGAGAGTTGTGTCTGTCGCCCGTCGGGCTGTCGTACATGAGCAAGCTCGCGCCGCCGCGCTTCGTCGGACAGGTGATGGGCTTGTGGTTCCTGTCGCTGGCGCTCGGCGGCAATCTCGCCGGGCAGCTCTCCGGTCAATATGACTCGAGCCACTTGGAATCGCTCCCGGGGCTCTTCCTCAGGATCTTTTGGTATGGCGCGATCGGCGGTGCGGTGATGCTGCTGCTCACGCCGTTCGTAAAGCGGATGATGGTGGGTGTGAGGTAGTGCTACTCGGTCACCCGCACCTCGGTCACGAAGTACTCGGTGTCAGCGAAGCAGGAGCTGGGAATCCACTTGTGCTGCTCGTAGTGCAGCGCCACGCGCTTGCCGACGCTGGCGTTGACCCGGGCGGCGACCGCGTCGCTCGGCACCGTGAAATAGAATTTTTCGGCCACGGTGCCCGGCATGGTCACCATGGCCATCTCGCCTTCCCAGGTCTTGCACAGCCAGCCCTTCCGGGCGAACTTCTGCACATAGCCGGCGCGCTCACCGTCCGAATACGACCAGCGCAGCGTGAACCAGGTGAAGCCCGCGAGCCCGAGCACGGCCAACACCACCAAGCCGACCAGTACCTTGAGCATAGAGTTGACCGGATCTCCCCGGGCGCTTGCCTGCGCGGCGGGTGAAGCATAGCGCGTGCCGGCCGCCGCGGGCGCTCCGGGCGCGCACGCCGGGGTCAAGCGCGGCTAAGATGGCCGGCCTATGGACAGCCAACCGCTGGCCGGCCGCACCGTCGCGGTGCCCGAGACGCGTGAGCTCGAGATGTTCGCCGCCATGCTCGAGCGGCGCGGTGCGAGCGTGGTGCGCTGCCCGCTGGTTGCCATCCGCGACGCCCCCGACCCGCAGCCGGTGCTCGCCTTTGCCCGCGACTTTGCCGGCGGCTCCTGCGATGACCTCATTCTCACGACCGGCGAGGGCCTGAGGCGCCTCCGCGCCTGCATCGAGCGCCACGAGCCGGCGCTGCAGGCGCCGTTCCGCGCGGCCCTCGGCCGGGTCCGCCGGATCACGCGCGGACCGAAGCCGGCGCGTGCCCTGCGCGAGCTGGGACTTAAGCCCGATCTGACCGCCGAGCCGCCCACCACCGCCGGCATCATCGCCGCTCTCAGCGGCGAGAACCTCGCGGGCCGGCGCGTGGGCGTGCAGCTCTACGGCACGCAGCCGAACCGCCCGCTGGTGGAGTTCCTCGAAGGTGCGGGCGCGACGCTGCTCACCGTCGCCCCCTACGTGTACGCGGACGCGAGCGACGATGCGGCGGTGCGCGGCCTCATCGAGCGGCTCGCCGCGGGCGCGGTCGACGCCATCGCCTTCACCAGCACTGCGCAGGTGGAGCGGCTGTTCGCGGTGGCCTCTGCCGGCGCGGTGAGCGCGGCGCTCGGCCGCACGCTGGTCGCCGCCATCGGCCCGGTGGTGGCGGATGCGCTGCGCAGCCACGGAATCGAGGCGCGCCTCATGCCGGCGGAATCGTTTTTTCTCAAGCCGCTCACCACGGCGCTCGAGGACGCACTCGGCGCGCGCGGCTGACGCGCCGTATATAACACCAAGATTTAGGGGGTCGAGCCTATGAAGACGGAATCGAGCGCCGAGCCGGCGCTGCGCGGTATGAAGACGGAATCGCGCATCGAGCTGACGCCGCGCGGACTCGTCCTGGGCGTGGTGCTCACCGTGGTCTTCACCGCCGCCAACGTCTACTTCGGGCTGAAGGCCGGGCTCACGTTCTCCACCTCCATCCCGGCGGTGGTGATCTCCATGGCCATGTTGCGCTGGCTCGGCAACACCAGCGCCCAGGAGAACAACATCGTTCAGACGGTGGCTTCCACCGCCGGCACACTCTCCTCAATCATCTTCGTGCTGCCCGGCTTCATCATGATCGGGTGGTGGAACGGCTTTCCCTATTGGCAGTCGGTCGCCATCTGCGCCACGGGCGGCATCCTCGGGGTCATGTATTCCACCCCCCTGCGCCGCGCGCTGGTTACGCAGTCGGATCTACCCTATCCTGAGGGCACCGCCTGCGCCCAGGTCATCAAGGTCGGCGCCGGCGACGTTACGGACGAGGATTCGGTGGAATCGAGCGGCAAGGGCCTGAGAGCCGTGCTGCTGGGTTCGCTGGTCTCCGCCCTGCTGCTGGTGATGGTGCAGACGCGCCTCTTCCTGCAGGACGTGGCCCACAGCTTCCGCTTGGGTCATGACCCGCAGGCGCCGGTCACGGGCTTTGACTTTCAGCTCTCCTGCGCGCTGTTCGGCATTGGCCACCTGGTGGGCATCAACTGCGGCGTCGCCATGTTCGTCGGCGCCATCATCGGCTGGGGCTGGGGCGTGCCGCACTTCAGCGCACTGCACCCGGCCGCGGGCGACGCGGCAGCGGTCGCCGGTGCCACCTGGAGCCACTATGTGCGTTACGTAGGCGCCGGCGCCATCGCCGTGTCCGCCATCTGGACACTCCTCAAGCTCGTGAAGCCCGTGATCGGTGGTCTGAAGGGCGCCATCGCTTCGTCCCGGGCACGCAAGGCCGGCAAAGGCGACACCCTGGCGCGCACCGAGCACGACATTCCCGTGGATCAGGTGGGCCTGGTGGCGTTGATCTGCATCCTGCCCATCTGCTGGCTGCTGTGGAACTTCGCCAACGGCGCGGGTCTGGGCGAGCATGCGCTGCTGCTCACCATCGGCGGCATCTTCATCGTAGTGGTCGTGGGGTTCCTCGTTTCGACGGTGTGCGGCTATATGGCGGGGCTGATCGGCGCCTCCAACAGCCCGCTCTCGGGCATTGGCATCCTGGTGGTGGCCACCACGGCGCTGTTCCTGGTGGTGACCGTCAAGTCCTCGCTGCCCCCGGAGATGGCCAAGGCGCTCGTCGCCTACGCGCTGTTCGTCACTGCCGTGGTATTCAACGTGGCGGCCATCGCCAACAACAACCTGCAGGATCTCAAGACCGGCCAGCTGGTGGAATCCACGCCCTCGAAACAACAGTGGGCGCTGGTGATCGGCGTGCTCGCCAGCGCGCTGGTGATCCCGCCAGTGCTGGACCTCGTCAACAAGGCTTACGGCTTTGCCGGCACTCCCGGCGCGTCCGCCCACGCCCTGCCCGCGCCCCAGGCGGGCCTCATCTCCGCCCTCGCCCAGGCGGTGATCCAAAGCGACCCGGAGAAATGGCAATTGATGGGCTGGGGCGCCCTCATAGGGGCCGCCATCATCACGCTCGATTGGCTGCTCTCGAAAGCCAGCAGGTCCATGCGCGTTCCGCCGCTCGCCGTTGGCCTCGGCATCTATCTCCCCACGGCGTCGACGCTGATGGTCACCGTGGGCGCGCTGGTGGGCTGGTGGTTTGACAGACGCGCCGACAGCAGTGCCAAACCAGAGGCCACCAAGCAACTGGGTGTGCTGCTCGCTTCCGGTCTGATCGTGGGCGAGAGCGTGCTGGCAGTGGTCTTCACGGCCCTGGTGGTCTTCACCAACAACCAGTTTCCCATCGGCGTCGTAGGAGACTCGTTCGCCACCACTTCGGAGTGGCTCGGCGGCCTTGCCTTCGTGCTGGTGCTCTACGCGCTCTACCGCTGGGGGAGCCGCGCTCTCGCGGCGAGCCAGCGAGTGCGAAACGGTCAGCGGCGCGCGTAGCGCTCGAGGCCGCGGTGCCCAATGAGCGCGGAGCCTATCCAGCCGGTGATCCACACGATGATCCACGTGAGCAGCGCCGCCTTGAAGCCAGGAAGGCGAAAGCCCGGCAGGATCCACGCCACGAGGGCCACCATCGCGGCGTTCAGCACCAGCAGGAAGAGGCCCAGCGTGAGGA
>JBOIAH010000101.1:0-1494 GCA_050739055.1 Steroidobacteraceae bacterium
GCTGATGATCTCCTCGAGGAGCTTGCCCGAGGCCTGCAGCGCGTCGCTCCCGGTGAGGCGCTCGGCGGCGGGGTTCATGAAGGTGATGTGGCCCTTCTCGTCCGTGGCGATGATCGCTTCGGCCAGCGAGTTGAGCGCCAGCAGCTGCGGTGTCGCTGCGGTCTCGCCCACCAGGCGCAGCGCCTGCACCGACTGCGTAGGGATGATTTCCACGCCGGTGATGAGCAGCGCGCTGCCCTTGGCGTAATCCACCACGGTCGAAGCGATCTCCAGGCGGCTCACCTGGCCCTGCAGTCCCACCATGTCGATCTCATAGCGCTCGGCCGCCGACTCCCCCGCCAGGCGGCGGCGGATGTTCTCGCTCACCAGCTCGGAATATTCCGGCGGCACCAGGTCCCCGAGCCGGCGCCCGATGAGCTCGACGCGATCGACGCCGACGAAGCTCGCGAACTGACGGTTGGCATACAGGATCACCTCGCGGTGCACCAGCACCGCTTCGTGAATCCGCTCGCCGAGATCGGCGAACAGCTTGGGCGCGTGGTTGGCGTCGCGCTCGCCGGCGGGTCCGGCGCGCGTCAGCAGGTGATTGACGGCGGTGACGAGGGCGGCGATCTCAGCCTTGTCGCTCGCCACCTCGATCCGGCCGGGCAGCCGACCGCCGATCGCTATCCGCTGCAGCTGCTGGGACAGATATTCGACGCTCTTCAAGTCGCGCCGCTGCAACCCATAGAGCACGAGGAGCAGAGCTGCAATGAGCGCGAACAGGAGGCACGACAGCCCGACGATCGACATCTAGGTACTTCTCAAGCCTTCCGCTTGGTGGACCCGCGGACCTTGAGGCACTCTGGTTCGATTTCTCGTGCCGTGGAGCGTGGGCGGACTCAAGCATACGCCGAACCGGCCCTCGCCCCGTCGTATTTCACCATATCTCGTCGCAAGGCCGCTTGGCAGCGCGCCGGAAAACCCTTAACTTCTGCGGCCTTTTCCCGCGTTCAGTAATTAAGTCAGATCGGGAGCCTCAAGTGACGCCGACGGCCGATGCGCGCGAACAGATGATCGAACAGCAGGTGCGTGCCTGGGACGTGCTCGATACGCGCGTGCTTGCCCTGCTGCGCCAGGTTCCGCGCGAGCTGTTCGTGCCCCCTGAGCAGCGCTTCCGCGCCTTTGCCGACGCCGAGGTGCCCCTGGCGCAGGGGCAGCATATGTTGCGTCCGAGCGTGGTGGGCCGGCTGCTGCAGGCGCTGCAGGTCGCCCCGGGGGAGTGCGTGCTGGAGGTCGGGGCCGGCTCGGGGTTCGTCAGCGCCTGCCTGCGCGCCGCCGGTGCCCGGGTGCGCTCGCTGGAGATCCTCGCCGAGCTCGCCGAGCTCGCCGGGCGCAATCTCAGCGCCGCCGGGATGCGGGACGTGGAGATCGTGAACGCCGATGCGCTCAACGCCGACAGCGGTGCGCGCTACGACGCCATCGCCGTGACCGGCTCGCTCCCGGTGTATGACC
>JBOIAH010000102.1:0-1460 GCA_050739055.1 Steroidobacteraceae bacterium
TCGCACGCGAGTGCCACTTCGGTGGCGCGCCGGGCGAGCCTGGCATCGGTGGCCGCCGCGGCGGCCTGCGCATAGCTCTCGGCTGCCGCGCGGCAGTCCCCGCGCTTGAGGGCGACCTCTGCCGTGACGGTGAGCGCGGTCGGGTCGGCGGCGGGCGGCGGCGCCTGGTGGGGGTGCAGGGTGGCACAGCCGGCGGCCACCATCAGGAGCAACAGCGCGAGGGGCAGCAGGGCGGCCGGGCACGGGTTCAGGCGCTTGATGGCATTCATCGCAGGCACTATAGAGCCTCCGCCGGGGCTGCGCATTGCACAGCTTGTCACAAACCGCACACATCCCGGAGAATGCCGCGCCCGCGCTTTAGGCCACCATGAAGGAATCCATCCGCCAACGTCTTGACAGGCTGTCCGATCGCTTCGAGGAGGTCGGGCGGCTGCTCGCCACCAACGAAGTGCCGGGCGGCTCGCCGCAGTTCCGCGAACTGTCCATGGAATACGCGCGCCTGCAGCCTCTCGCGCAGGCGTACCGCGGCTACCGCGGCCTGGAGCGCGACCTCGCAGCCGCCGGCGAGATGGCCGGCGATCCCGATCCCGGGATGTGCGCGCTCGGCGCGGAGGAAGTCGCGCGCGTGCAGCGCGAGATCGGGTCTGCGGAGGAGGATCTGCGCCGGCTGCTTCTGCCCAGGGATCCGCGCGACGAGCAGAACATATTCCTCGAGGTGCGCGCCGGCACCGGCGGGGATGAGGCGGCGATCTTTGCCGGCGACCTGTATCGCATGTACGCCCGCTACGCCGAATCCAAGGGCCTCACCGCCGAGGTGCTGAGCGAAAGCCCGGGCGAGCACGGCGGCTACAAGGAAATCATCAGCCGCATCGCGGGCCAAGGCGCCTTCTCGCTGCTGAAGTTCGAATCCGGAACGCACCGCGTGCAGCGCGTTCCCGCGACCGAGGCGCAGGGACGTATCCATACCTCGGCGGTCACGGTCGCGATCCTGCCCGAACTCGACGAGGTCGGGCAGCTCGAGCTCAACCCGGCGGAGCTGCGCATCGACACCTATCGCTCCTCGGGCGCCGGGGGCCAGCACGTCAACAAGACCGACTCCGCGGTGCGCATCACCCACCTGCCGAGCGGCATCGTGGTGGAGTGTCAGGATGAGCGCTCGCAGCACAAGAACCGCTCGCGCGCCATGGCGCTGCTGAAGGCACGGCTGCTGGCAGCCGAGCAGGAGAAGCAGCAGAGCGCGCTTGCCGCATCGCGCCGCCTGCAGGTCGGCAGCGGTGATCGTTCCGAGCGCATCCGCACCTACAACTTTCCCCAGGGGCGGGTGACCGATCACCGCATTAACCTGACGCTCTACAAGCTGCAGCAGATCATGGACGGACACCTCGATGAGCTGATCGGCGCGCTGCAGCAGGAGCACCAGGCGCAACTGCTCGCGGAACAGGCATGAGCCGGCCGGCGCC
>JBOIAH010000103.1:0-1288 GCA_050739055.1 Steroidobacteraceae bacterium
GAGCTACACCGTAGGGCAGCTGCACAAGTACTCGGTCGACCTGTACAAGCACCTGCCCGCCGAGACCGGTCAGGATGTCAGCTTTCACGTCACCGGCAACCTGCGTCTTGCGACCTGCAGGGAGCGCATGGACGAGTACCAGAAGTATTGCGGCACGGCCAACACCATCGGGGTGCCCTTTGAGGTGATCGGGCCGAAGCGTGTGCAGGAGCTGTGGCCGCTGATCGAGCTCGGCGGGAGCGATGAGACTCCCGCCATCGTCGGCGCGCTCTATCACCCGGACGACGGCCACATCGCCCCCGCGGACCTCACCATGGCGCTGCGCAAGGGCGCGCGCAGCGCGGGCGTGGAGATCTACGAGCACACGGAAGCGACCGGCATCGAGCGCACACCGGGCGGTGAGTGGAGAGTGCGCACCAGCCAGGGCGACATCACCGCCGCACACATCGTGCTCTCGACCGGCAACTACGCGCGCCAGACGGGCCGCCTGCTGGGCCTCAACGTGCCGGCGATCCCGGTCGAGCATCAGTACATCGTCTACGACGAGTCTGCCGAGCTGAAGGCGTACCGCAAGGGCGGCGGACGCGAGCTCGCGGTCCTGCGCGAGTCCGACCAATCGTACTACCTGCGCGAGGAGCGCCTGGGCTGGATCCTCGGGCCGTACGAAAAAGGCGCGCCAGCGCGCTTTGTCGACGGCGTCCCGGACTGGTTCGGGCGCAGCCTCTTCCCGGGAGACCTCGATCGGCTGGTGCCCCACGTCGAGGCCGCGACCCGCCGGGTGCCGTCGCTGGAGAACTGCGGCATCAAGGACATCGTCAACGGCCCGATCTCCTACACCCCGGACGGGAGCCCGCTCATCGGGCCGGCCTGGGGCCTGCCCAACGTGTGGCTCAACGAGGGCCACAGCTTCGGCATCACCGCCGCGGGCGGCTCGGGCTGGCAGCTCGCCGAATGGATCGTCGAGGGCGAGCCGGGCATCGACATGCTGGCGGTGGATCCGCGGCGCTTCGGTGCCTACACCGATAAGCGCTACGTCGTCAAAAAGAACGAGGAGACCTATCGCAACGTCTTCGTCATCCACTTTCCGGATGAGGAACGCCCGGACGCGCGGCCCGCGAAGACCAGTCCGGTGTACGACAGGATCGACGCCAAGGGTGCAGTCTGGGGACAGCGCTATGGCTGGGAACGCGCCAACTGGTTCGCGCCCGCCGGGGTCGATCGCAAGGACCGCTGGAGCTTCCGCCGCAGCAACTACTTCGAGCACGTGGGGAACGAGGCGCGCCTGATG
>JBOIAH010000104.1:0-3115 GCA_050739055.1 Steroidobacteraceae bacterium
CGGCCGCGGGCCCGCCCGCGGCCGCCGTAGCGGCGAGCTTCGCGTCGATGGCGCTGATCTGCTGCTCGATGAACGAGCGGCTGCTCCCCGCCGCATCCATCCCCAGCAGCTTCACGAATCGCGCGCGCGCGAGCGGCAGATCGCCGCGGCGCGCAGCCATCGCCGCGCCGAAGAACAGCGCCTTCCCCGAGTCGGGCGCGAGAGTGAGCGCCCGCTCGATCAGGCGCGCCGCACGGCCGTCGAGCTGGCTCTCGTCGCTGAGCGCGAGCGCCTCGGCCTCGCCGATCAGCGCAGCCGCGTTCTTCCCGCCGCCCAGGCGATCGGCCTGCTCGAAGGCGCGCAGCGCGAGGTGGTATTCCTGCAGGGCCACGTAGGAGTTGCCGAGCTTCAGCCAGCCGTCGAGACTGTCCGGATCGTGCTCCAGCTCACGCGCGAGGCGTCCCACCCTCTGCTCGGGCGAGTCCGTCACCGCCGGGCCGGGCCACGGCCAGTTGCTCCACCTCACGTACAACGCCGCGGAACCGAAGACCAGCAACGCGCCGGCGCACAGTGCCGCCCACGGCGCGGCAGCAGCGTCGGGCGCCGCGCGGCGCAGCAGCGGGATCGCCACGACCGCAACGCCGGCCATGGTCAGCGCCGCCGCGAGCAGGACGAAGGTGAGCATCAGGGGGATCCGTCGTCGGGGAGCGGTTGGTTGTCCGCGCCCACGAGCCCGGCGCGTTTGCGCACCACGCGCCACGCAACGAACGCACCAATGACGAGCAGCACTTCGGGTGCGCCCCACAGCCAGGCATTCTTCAGCGCGAAGCGCGGGCGAAACAGGATGAAGTCGCCGTAGCGCGCCACCATCCAGGCGCGCACGTCGTCATCGGACTTGCCGGCGAGCAGCATGTCGCGCACGTCGCCCCGCAGATCGGCCGCGAGGTCCACCGGCGAGTCGGAGATGGCCTCGTCCTGGCACTGTACGCAGCGCAGCTCGTGGGTGAGACCCTCGTAGCGCGCCTGGAGCGCAGGCGTGGGCATCTGGGTGGTGTCGATCGCCCAGGCGGCGCCCGCGGGCCACAGCGCGAGGCACGCGCACCAGCCGAACGTGCGCGCGGCGCGGCTCATGAGGACCCGCCGCGCGCCGCGCCCGGCAGGCGCGGCAGGATCTCGCGCGTCCAGGTGTCGTAGGTGAGCGCCCCGACGTGCTTGTAGACGATGACGCCCTGCGGATTCACGAGGAAGGTCTCCGGGGCGCCGTACACACCCCAGTCGATCGCCACCTGCCCGGTGCGATCGACGGCTACCACCTGGTAGGGATTGCCGAGCTGCTGCAGCCATCCGAGCGCCTGCGCGTCGTCATCCTTCCAGTCGAGCCCGATGAGCGGCACCGCCCCGGAGCGGCTCACGGTGAGCAGCATGTCGTGCTCGGCGCGGCACTCCCCGCACCAGGTGGCCCACACGTTGAACAGGTACCAGCGGCCCTTGAGGTCGCCGGACCGGACGACGTGCGCCGGATCGGCGAGGCTCGGCAACGAGAACTGCGGGGCGGCCTTGCCGAGGAGCGGCGAGACGATCAGCCCCTTCTCGGGCGAATGTTCGATGCCGATCGCCAGCACCACCGCCAGCATCGCGAACACGCCGAGCGGAATGAGGAAACGGCTCATGCGGCGTGCTCCGGGGCCGCCGCGCCGGCGGGAGCGGGAGCCGCGGCCTTCGCGCTGCGGTAGCGGCGGTCGGAGATCGCGATGGCGCCGCCGAGTGCCATGATGACCGCGGCGATCCAGATGAAGCTCACCAGCGGGCGGATCTGGATGCGCACGCTCCAGCGGTTGGCCCCGAGGTCATCCCCGAGCGCGACCAGGATGTTGTTGCCGCGGCTGTAGTGGATGGCGGTCGCCGTAATCATCTGGTGCTGCACCCAGTACTGGCGCTTCTGGGGTTTGAGCACCGCGACCGGCGCGCCGTTGCGTGTCACCACGAGGGTGCCGCCCACCCCGTCATAGTTCGGCCCCTCAATCGGGCGGACGCCGTCGAAGCGGAACTGGTAGCCGCCGACGCTCGCGCTGCCGCCGGGAGCCAGGGGCACGTCCTTCTCGTTGGTAAATGACTGGACCGTCGTGAGCGCGATCACCGCGACCGCGAGCCCGATGTGCGCAATGGTCATGCCGAGCACGGCGCGCGGCAACGATAGTCCGCGGCGCAGGCGGTCCACCGGGTCGACGAGCGAGGACAGGATGATCCACAACCCGAGGGTCGCACCGACCGGCGTCAGCAGGTGCGCGTGGGAATAGATCCCGTATACCAGGCCGCAACCGAGCACCGCGGCGGTGACCAACGTATACAGGAGCGTGCGCACCTGCGTTCCGAGCCGCCCGCGCTTCCAGCTGGCGTGGATGCCGATCGACAGCAATGCAAACAGCGGCAGCATGGTGAGCATGAAGGTCGGGTTGAAGAACGGCGGACCGACCGAGACCGTGCCGAGCTTGAGCGCTCCCGATATGAGCGGCGCCAGGGTGCCCGCGAACACCGTGGCGGCCGCGATCACCAGCAACACGTTGTTGAAGAGCAGAAACGACTCGCGGGCCCCGAGCTCGAA
Source organism: Steroidobacteraceae bacterium (assembly GCA_050739055.1). Classification (GTDB taxonomy): domain Bacteria; phylum Pseudomonadota; class Gammaproteobacteria; order Steroidobacterales; family Steroidobacteraceae; genus 13-2-20CM-66-19. Next base: position 2,582 of record JBOIAH010000104.1, read on the forward strand.
ACCCGCCGGGGATTTCAGCAGCGGCGCGCGCCAGGCATAGAGACTGAGCGTCCCACCGATCATCACGATGAGGAACGCGAGAATGAAGACCCCGCGGCTCGGATCGGCGGCGAACGAATGCACCGAGACCAGTACCCCGGAGCGCACCAGGAACGTGCCGAGCAGGCTGAGCGAAAACGCCAGCACCGCGAGCAGCAGTGTCCAGCTCTTGAAGAGGCCCCGCTTGTCGGTGACGGCGAGCGAATGGATCAGCGCCGTCCCCACCAGCCACGGCATGAACGAGGCGCATTCCACCGGATCCCAGAACCAGAAACCGCCCCAGCCGAGCACGTAATAGGCCCAGTACGAACCCATCGCGATACCGACCGTGAGGAAGCTCCAGGCAGTAAGCGTCCAGGGCCGCACAGAGCGGGCCCAGGCAGCGTCGATGCGGCCCTCGATCAGCGCCGCGACTGCGAACGCAAAGGCAACCGAAAAGCCGACATAGCCGAGATAGAGAAGCGGCGGATGGATGGCGAGGCCGTTATCCTGCAG
>JBOIAH010000105.1:0-6185 GCA_050739055.1 Steroidobacteraceae bacterium
GGTGTCGCTTGCAGTAAAGATAGGCGGCAAAGCCCTCGGGGAAAGCCCGCAGCGTATGCAGTCTCACGTTGCGGTCGCGGACCAGCCGCCGGATTGCGTTCACCTGCGAGCAAAAGCCCGCCAGGCAGCGGACGTCGAGCAGGTTGATCTCTCCCACGGGTGCAGCGTCGCGAACGATCTGCAGGGCGCCGTGGTCCAGGCGATCGAATTCCCTCTGCCGCTCTGCTGCGTCCCCGCTGGTCGAGTAGCGGACGGTGAGCAACTGAGCCGGGGTGCGCCAGCGGCGATAGACCTCGTAAAGCCACAGATGGGCGCCGCCGATCTGCGGGAAGAAATCGTAACTGACTACGACGTCGCCCACCGCATCGCGGCCCCGCGCTGCGCCTGCCGAGAGCGAGGTTGCCGAGCCGCGCTCAGGCGAGCTCATCGTAGATGCTCCCGTACTCCCGCAGCGTGCTACGCAGGTCGAAGTGTGCGCGCGCCGCGCGCGCCGCATTGGAGCTGAGCTCGCGATGTGCGAGCAGCCCCTGCTCCACGGCGGCTGCAAGCCCCTGCGGGGTGGGGCAAAAGACACGCCCGCAGTCGTGAACACCGACGAACGCTGCCAACGGGGCGATCTCCGAGATCAGCACCGGGACTCCACACGCAAGTTCCTCGATGAGGCTCCGGGGACACTCCTTGCCGCCGTCCGCGACCGTGTACGGAATGACCGTGAAGTCATGCCGTCGATACAGCTCATCCATGCGATGCTGCGTACCCTGGAGAAGTCTGACGTTCGTCAGACCCAGCGCGCGGATCTGTTCCTGCACTGCCGCCTGCGCCGTGTCGCCGGCACCCCAGGGACGCGTCACGATGGAAAAGTCTATCTCGGCGTACCTGCGCGCGGTCTCCAGCAGCAGCAGCACGCCGCGTCCCGGAAGCTCCTGCGAGCTGCGGGGAAACGTGGCGAACAGTACGCTCGTTCGTCGCGCCGGCGACCAGTGCTCGCGGGCCGTGAACCTCGTAAGATCGACGCCGGGGTAAATGAGCCGCACGCGGCGCCGCTCCACACCCCACGCGATCAGGCGGCTTGCCATGGCCTCGGTTTGCGCCGCGATGATCCTGCAGCGGCTGAGGAACTCGGGTACCGGATCGCCCTTTTCGGAGGCGACGGTGAGCACGATCGGCCGGCGTCGCAGCGCCTTGAAGAACAGCCAGGGTGCGACCTCGGCGTAGATGTGATTGACGGCGGCCGCCCGCTCGATCAGCGGAAACACAGCCCTTAGCAGCGGCCCGAAGCGCGGGTGAAAGCCTACGGCCCGGGTGCCGCGGCTTATGGTGACCGACAGGTGGGGACTGACCGCGAAGACCCGGCTATCGCGAAACTGCGCAGCCAGGTCGAAAACCTCTTTCGAGATCGCCTCGATCTCCGGCGCCAGGCAGGCCGTGGTCCAATAGGCGATCCTCACCCGGAGCTCACCGCTTGCGGCAAAGCGCCACCCACTCGAGCGGAACCGAGGAGGGCAACCTCTCCAGGCCGCCGATCAGCACTCGAACGAGCGTGGGCACGACGTCATCGAACTTATAGCTGACGAGGGACTGCAGGTCGAAATGCCGCAGCACCGGCATGAGCGACACGACTTCGAAGCCGTTGTCGCGCATTTCCCGGGTGAAGCCAGCGGCGCTGTAGCAGGCGTCGTAGATGGGGATTTCCCCGCGCGGATGGCTCCCGTGTCGCGCAGCGACTCGTTCGCGCGCGACGCCATTCACGACGTCGAACATCAGCCAGCCGAACGGCACGAGGTGGCTTCGCAGCTGCTCGTAGAGTTGCTTCCTCTCGTTGTCACGGAAGTGGCGGATGAAGCGCAGCGTGTAGGCGAACTCGAATGCCACGGAGCCGACGGCCTTCCCCAGCTCGAACGCGTTCCCGCGGATCACGCTCCAGGCGTCGGAGAGTCCGGCCTGAGCCAAGCGCGCGCGGGCGATCGCAATCATTTCCTCGCTATTCTCGACCATCACGCCGCGGCTGACGCCCTTCAGCTCCACGGACATGCGCGCGGGCCCGGGGGCCAATTCGAGCACAGTTGCCGGACGATGCGCCGCAAGCGCCTGGTTGATTGCCCAAACCTGTCTCTCGTGAAGCAGACGTTGCCACGAGAAGCGCAACCGCTTCTTCAGATAGGAAGCCGCGACCTCGCCGTCCTCGTACACCGCCGCGACGCTTCGAGGCTCATCCGCCACCGTCTCCTTCGATTCAGTCTTCATTCTCTGCAGACCCTCGGTTCACCGGCCGCCCTGACGCGCACCAACGTCGCCCACCGGGCGGCCGCGGCGCCCGGCCGCCGCTCCCGGAGTGACAACCGCCGCAACCCGCTGCCTGCCCGGCCTTACGGACTCGCTGGCGGAGCCCGCGCTGCTGTCGGCCTCCTTCCTGCTGATGTACAAGACGGCGTTTGCGAACACGTTCAGACAGTAGAAGATCTCGAACTCCTGCAACGACAGGAAGATCGAGCACACCACTAGTCCGCATAGCGCGATGAGCGTGGCCTCGTTGATGCAGAACTGCATGTCACCGTACCGCGGCCCGTCGCGGACCCTCATGCGGTTGCCATTTCTCCACAGGCGCGTGACTGAGGTCAGCACGATGAGCACGTACATGATGCCGGCGAGCACTCCCGACTGGGCGGTGATTTGCAGGAGCGTATTGTGTGCCTCGCGTGGATGATCGTGCGAGTAGTCCGGGAAAGCCGGACCGAAGGATGCGAGTCCCACGCCCGTCAGAGGATGAGCGGCGATCATTCGGCCGGCGGCCTGCCACGCCTGCAGGCGCGACTCGGCCGACTCGTCCGTCTGATACTGATTGATGGTGTCCGCGCGACCCTTCATGAGCGGCCCGGCCTGCCACTCATACACGAACAGAAAGGCCGGAATCAGCGCCAGGCCGAGCAGCCTGCTCCTGGAACGCAAGGCGATCAGCAGCGTGGTGACCGCCAACCCCACCAGGCCACCGCGAGAGGCTGTGAGAAAGACGGCGTGCCAGCAGAACGGGATGATCAGCCAGGTTCCCCAGCGCAGCGGCGCCTGCCTGAACGAGGAGCCGAGATACCACAGGAACGCCTGGGCGACGACGAACAGCATTGCGAAATTGTTCTCGTCCGAATAGATGCCGAGTCCGCTGAGGTCCACGGGCCCGGCGAGGCGCCCCATGACGTGGCCGCTCAGGTACTGGCTGTTCGCCCAGTAGACCAAGTACACCGCGGAGCCCGCGACGGCGTAGAAGAGCGTCTTCAGCTTCAGCTCCGAATCGATGCACAGGCCGGCCATGAAGTAAAGCAGCAGGATCTTGTTCATGGTCGCGAACGAGATGTCCGCGTCATCGAAGCGCCACGGACCGCCTACGTGCGTATACGGTCCGAAGTAGTACGAGATCGCCAAGCAGATCCACAGGACCAGAACGTAGCGATTGGTCCGCTGGCGCATCACCGCGAGGTCGAACTGCTGACGGACCAGGCCGACGATGATTCCTATGGACGTCGGCAACAGCACCCACAGCACCGGCCGGACGCCCTCGAAATCCCAAAACCACACGGCTTGCGGGGTCAACACGGCGACCATGTACGCGCACACCACGCCGATCCAGGGCCGCGCGATGCTGACCAGCGAAATGAGCGCAAAGAACAGCAGGAAGAACACGCGGCCCATGACGAATCACTCTTGGTTCATGCGGACAGACCGCGGTACTCGCGCAGCAACGCGCCGCAGATGGCGTCCCAGCCGTACTTCTCCTCCACGAGTCCTCTGGCGCGCGCGCCCACCCGCGCGGCGCGCTCGGGCTCGCGTAGCAGCTCGAGCACGGAGCGCGCGAACTGGCGCGGCTCGTCGGCAACCAGCAGGTGCTCCCCGGGCACGCCCTCTATCCCTTCGGCGCCGATGGTAGTGCTCACCACCGGGGCTCCGAGCGCAAATGCTTCGAGAATCTTCAGCCGCGTCCCGCTGCCGCTGAGCAACGGCACGACAAACGCCCGCGCCCCGCGGACATACGGTCTCACATCGTCGACGCGGCCGGTGAATTCGATGCGTGCGTCCAGGCGGGCCAGCGCCAGGAGCCGCGGCGAGGGATTGCGTCCCACCGCGGCGAATCGCAGCGCCGGCATTTCGCTGTGCAGCAGCGGCAGGATCTCCTTGCAGAAGTACCATAGCCCGCGCTCGCAGGGAGCGTAGTCGAGGGTGCCGACGAACACGATTTCGCTATGCGCGGCGCGGGTCGCGGCCGGCGTGAAATAGGCCAGATCCACGCCGTTCGGAATCACCGCAATCGGGCGTGTCACACCCAGCTCCTGGAGCGATTGCGCGTCCGCGGCGGAGCACACGAGACAGCGCGCCATTCGATTGCAAGCCTCGGCTTCGAAGCGCCGCAGCTTGCGGTATTCGTGGCTCAGCACCATGCGGCGCGCGAAGCCCTGCTCACTTGCCGCAGTGCTGCGCACCTGGTTCGCGACGACGTTGTGCTCGTCCAGTACGCCGTGGACCCCGGCGGGAACAGCCGCCTGGTAGAGCGCGGCATCGAGGTGATTGAAATGCACCGCCTCGAATCGACCCCTGGACCGGGTCCCCTCCCCCGCCGGTCCCGGTGCGAATGCCGCCGCCACCTCGCGCCGTACCGCCTCGAACACGTGGCGCGCCAGCAGGAAGGGGGTTCGCCTCGCCAGACTGGCCGCGAAAGCCAGGCCTTCGCGCACAACGCCGCTGGATTTGACGGAGACGATTCTGAGGTCCCGGCAGATATTCGCCACCTCGCGACGGTGCCCCTCGTCGATCGCTGCGGGCGCGGCTGCGATCAGGCTCACCTCGTGCGCCCGGGCGAGCCCCTTGAGGAGATTGAACGTGCGCACGTTGCCGCCCGTGTCGAGCGGATAGGGAAACTGCTCGGTGACGAACAGGATCTTCATCGCGCCCCCGCGGGCCCGGGCAGCGCGGCAGCCCGGCTCCGACGCCGTGCGGCGAGTTCCCGATACAGCTTCGCATAGCGGACGGCCATGCCCTCGGCCGAAAACTCCCGCCTGACGAGCGCCTCGGCCCGCGCGGCAAGCGAGCTGCGCAGGGCCGGGTCGGCGAGGAGCTGCCGCAGGCTGCTCGCCAGTCCCGCGACGTCGCCCGGTGGAAACAGCAGTCCGGTGACCCCGTCCTGGACAACCGTCCGGCATCCGGGAATATCCGAAGCCACGACCGGTACCCCGGCCGCCATCGACTCCAGTACGCAACGCGGGATGCCCTCGAGGGACGACGGCAGCACGAAGACATCGAGCGCCTTGAGCAGCGCGATGCGGTCCTGCCGATATCCAAGGAACTGCACCCTGTGTGTCTCCCCGAGACCGGCTGCGAGTCGCTCGAGGGAGCCGCGAGCCGGTCCATCCCCGACGATGCACAATTGCCTGGCGGGTGTCTCGAGTCGCGAGAACGCCCTGATGAGGGTGTCGACGCCCTTGCGCGGAATCAACTGGCCGATGTAGCCAATGAGACCGCAGCCGCCATGTCTTGCGGCCCGCAGTGCCGCGCAGCTCTCGGTGACCTCATCGATCTCCGCAAGGTCGACGCCGTTGCGTATCAGGTGCAGCCGCGGCCGCCACCACCACGCCCGCGCGAGGCCCTCATACAGATCGTCGGACAGCGGCACGACGGCATCGAGCAAGCCGAGGATGAAGCGGTCGAGCGCTTCATACATCTGCAGCTTCACCCCGGCATCCGTGCTCCAGCCGTGCGGGGTCGATAGGATGCTGCACCGGGCCAGGCGTGCCGCAAACAGTCCGAGGAAATCGGACTTGTAACCGTGGGTGTGCAGGATATCGATGCGGTTGTGACGAATGTAGCTGGCGAGCTGCCCGATGGCCGCCGCGCTCAGCCTGCCGCGCGCTTCGAACACGCACGCGGGTACTCCTAACTGCATGGCCTCACGGCAAAGGGACGGCTCCGCCCCGGGCGCATCCTGTATCGCGCCCACGACGGACTCGATCTGCTGCGGGGCCAGATGTCTCACCAGTGCCAGGATCCAGCGCTCCGCGCCATACAATCCCGTCGGGCTGCCCAGGTGCAGCACTCGAATCCTGTCTGCGACGACGTTGGTTGTCATGCCGGGTAAGGAATCAGCCGGGATCATGAGTCGAGCAGCGCATCGTATTCCCGCAGCACCCGCTCGCAGTAGTGCCGCA
>JBOIAH010000106.1:0-3953 GCA_050739055.1 Steroidobacteraceae bacterium
CGCACGCCCCGGGGCAGGGCTGCGGCCCGCGCCCGCGCCTCGGCGAGGAAGGCGAGCGCCGCCGCCGCGGTCCGCGCCGAAGTGCGTACCGCGGCGAGCCGGCTGAACGGCGGCCAGGCCGCAGCCAGGCGTTCGGCGAGCGCCGCGGTGGTAAACCCGTCGTAACCGTGCGCCAGCAGACTCGCGAGCAGCGGATGATCCGGGTACTCGGTCTGGATCAGGACTTCACCGGGCTTCGAGCCGCGGCCGGCGCGGCCTGCCACCTGCACGATGGTCTGGGCGAGGCGCTCGGGGGCGCGGAAGTCAGTGCTGAACAGGCCCTGGTCCGCGTTCAGCACCACCACCAGCGTCACGTTGGGAAAGTCATGACCCTTGGTGACCATCTGGGTGCCGACCAGGATGCGCGCGTCCCCTGAGGACATGCGTCGCATCACCTCCTCCAGGTCCCCGCGCCTTCTCACCACGTCGCGATCCAGGCGCGCGATCGCGACGCCCGGGAAGCGCGCGCCGAGCGCCGTTTCGATTCGCTCCGTGCCCTGGCCGACGGGCTTGACCGCGAAGCCGCACTGCGGGCAGCGCGGCGGGAGCGGTGCGTCGGCACCACAGTGGTGGCAGCGCAGGCGTCCCGCCGCCAGATGCACCGTGAGCCGTGCGTCGCACTCGCGGCATGGGGCGATCCAGCCGCACGCGGTGCACAACAGCGTCGGGGCGTAGCCGCGGCGATTGAGGAACACCAGCACCTGGCCGTCAGCGGCGAGATGGCGCTCGATCGCGAGCACCGCGGCAGTGGAGATGCCCGATTCGATCGCGCTGCTGCGCAGGTCCACCAGCGCGAACCGCGGTGGCTGCGCTTGCGTGGCGCGCCGATTCAGCCGCAGCCGCGTGTAGCGGCCGGCGGCCACGTTATGCAGTGTCTCGAGCGAAGGGGTCGCCGAGCCGAGCAGTATCGGCACACGGGCGTGCTGAGCGCGCACCACGGCAAGATCGCGCGCCGAGTACCGCAGCGCCCCCTCGTGCTGCTTGAAGGAGGCGTCGTGCTCTTCGTCCACGACGATGAGCCCCAAGTCCGGCACAGGTGCGAACACCGCCGAGCGCGTGCCGAGCACGATGCGGGCGCGGCCGCTGAAGGCATCGCGCCAGGCGCCGAGGCGCTCGTGATCCGTCAGAGCCGAATGCAGCACCGCCATCGGAGCCTCGAACCGTTCGCGAAAGCGGCCCACCAGCTGCGGCGTGAGGCCGATCTCCGGCACCAGCAGCAGCGCGCTGCGTCCCTCCCCGATGACCCGTTCCACCAGGCGCAGGTACACCTCGGTCTTGCCGCTGCCGGTGATGCCGTGCAGGACGAAGGCGCCGAATGAGCCGAGCGAGCGCGACACGCTCTCAACCGCCTCGACCTGTTCGGCCAGCAACGCAGGTCCCGCGCTGCGCACCCGCGCCGGTTCCGGCGTGCGCTCGGGGGCGACCCGGGCGCAGGTGACGAGTGCGCGCGCCCCGAGGGAGCGCGCCGTCTCCCGCCAATTGCCGAACCGCGCGGCGAGCGCGGTGGCCGAGGCGTCCTGCGGGGCGAGAAATTCAAGCAGCGCACGCTGCCGGGGCGCGCGCCGCGGCTCGCCCGCCGCATACGCCTCCCGGCCGCCGGGGGTGAGGGCCCAGCGCTCCTCGGTGGCGCTCACTCCGGCGCCCAGCCGCAGCCCCCGCGGCAGCGCGCCCGCCACCACCTGTCCGATCGGGTGGTGGTAATACTCCGCCGCCCACCCGAGGAGCTCGAGCACGGCGGGGTCGAGGACCGGCTGGGCGTCCAGCACCTCCAGGATTGGCTTCAGGCGCTCGGCCGGAATGTCCGAGGATTCCGCGACGGCCATCACGATGCCGATCAGGCGCCGGCGGCCGAACGGAACCCGCACACGCACCCCCGCCGGCCCCCCGGGCGGGAGATGCGCGGCTGGGGCCGGCGCAAGGTAGTCGAAGAGGCTCCGCAGGGGGGTGTCGAGCGCCACCCGGTAAACTTGGGGCACGGATCTCACGTGTAAGTTAAATCAGTGACTTGCGCCTGACCCAGGCGTCAACCGGGTGCCGCGCGCGCGCGTTATACAGGCCATGCCCGAGTTTGCTACGCTCGCGTCGCCTTATAGCATGCCGGCCGCACTACACGGCGACGTGGACCTGACGGATCCTGAAGACCAGACGCGATCCCGTGCGCTGAACCAGTTCCTGGCCGGCGTCGAACTCAAGGCGTTCAAGATCGCCCAGGCGGCGCTGCGCCACGAGGACGATGCGCTCGACGCCGTACAGGACGCGATGCTGCAGCTGGCCCGCGCCTACGCCGATCGTCCGGCCGAGGAGTGGAAGCCGCTCTTTTACCGGATTCTTGAGAACCGCATCCGCGACCTGCAGCGCCGGCGCACGGTGCGCGGACGCGTGCTGGCCTGGCTGCCCTCGCGCGGCGCCGAAGATGACGAGGAGCCGGACGCCATTGCCCAGGCTCCCAGCCCCGAGCCGCAGCCGCTGAGAAGGCTGGAGCTGGACGAGGCGGTGGGGGCGCTGGAGAAGGCGCTCGGGGCGCTGCCGCGGCGGCAGCAACAGGCCTTCCTGCTGCGCACGCTCGAGGGACTTGACGTCGCCGAGACGGCGCACGCCATGGGATGCTCGCAAGGCAGCGTGAAGACTCACTACTTTCGCGCGGTGCAGGCGCTGCGCGGGCAACTCGGAGAGCTCTACTATGAGCCCGGCGGATGAATCAATGACCCCCTTCGAGCGCAACGCGCGCGCGTTGCTCGAGCAGAGCGTGCTGCGCATCGACGGCCGCACCCGCTCGCGCCTGAACCAGGCGCGTCACGCGGCGCTCGCGGCGGGCCGCGTGCGAGCGCGTGCGTGGTGGCGCAGCTTCACGCTGATGCCGGCCGCCGGCGCGGTGGCCGCGGCGCTGCTCGTGACCGTAGTGCTGTGGCACGGCGAGCCCCAGGGGGCGCTGCCGGTGCTCGACACCCAGCACTCGGCGATCGAGGACGTGGATCTGCTGACCGACAAGGACTCAATCGACCTGATGGAGGGATGGGACGGCTCGTTCTACGAATGGGCGGCGGCGCAGTCCGATGCCAATGGCGCGAGCGATAGCTGATGTGGGTGCGGCGCGCCGCTGCGGTTGCGGTGCTGAGCGCACTGGTGCTCGGCAGCGCCATCGGCCACACGGACGATGCGCGCAAGGCTCCGCCGCAGCAACCCGGCGCGGGGCTGCTGGAGTTTCTCGGCAGCGTGGATCGTCTCTCGGAGGTGAACCCGAACTATCTGTCGCAGCCGGACCCCCCCAAGCCGGCCAGGCCCGCGCCGAACGGTGGGACGAAGCCGCCGCAGTCCCCGCCGCCCGGACCGGGCGCACCCGGAGTAAAAAATAATGGCTGACCACTGGCGCTCGCTGCTTATGGCGCTGCTCGTGATCGCGGCGCTGCCCGCATTTGCGCAGCAACCGCCGGGCGCACCGCTGCCGGCGCCGTCCGGCGCGCCTGCCGCGAGCGCGCCCGCCAGCCCACCCGCGCCGGTGGCGTGGTCGAGCCTCTCACCCCAGCAGCAGAAGCTGCTCGGCCCCGCGGCAGAGAAGTGGGACAGCCTGCCCCCGGAACGGCAGCAGGCCCTGGCGCATGGCAGCGAGCGTTGGCTCGCGATGTCCCCCGAGCAGCGCGGCCAGGCGCGCGACCGCTTCACCCGCTGGCGCGCCCTGCCGCCCGAGCAGCGCCGCTCGCTGCGCGAGCGCTGGCAGAGGTTTCAGGCGTTGCCGCCCCACGAGCAGGCGATCGTGCGCCAGAATTTCCATCGCTTTGAGCAGTTGCCCCCGGCGCGGCGCCAGATGCTGCGACAGCAATGGCGCAACGCCACCCCCCAGCAGCGTCAACAGATGGTGCAGCACGCGCGCGAGCAGCGCATGAGAGGCGGGCCGCCGCGCGGCCAGCCCCACGGGC
>JBOIAH010000107.1:0-1496 GCA_050739055.1 Steroidobacteraceae bacterium
GGAACACCGCGCACGGCGTCGCGCCTGCGCTGAAGACGTCGCCCGGAGTGGGCCCACCGCTGTGGCTGCTGCTCGAGCTTACCTACCGCTGCCCGCTGCACTGCGTGTTCTGCTACAACCCGACCGACTTCGCCCGCACCGGGCCGGAGCTTGCGACGGCTGACTGGATCCGCGTGTTGCGCGAGGCGCGGGCGCTCGGCGCCGTGCAGCTCGGGCTCTCGGGCGGGGAGCCGCTGGTGCGCGAGGACCTGGAGACGCTGGTCGCCGAGGCGCACGAGCTCGGCTTCTACATCAACCTCATCACCTCCGGCGTCGGCATGACCGAGGCGCGCATCGCGGCGCTCAAGGCCGCGGGACTCGATCACATCCAGCTGTCCTTTCAGGACAGCACGCGCGAGATGAATGATTTCCTCTCCAGCACGCGCACCTTCGAGCTCAAGTCGAAGGTCGCCGCGCTCATCCGCCAGCACGGCTACCCGATGGTGCTGAACGTGGTGCTGCACCGGCTCAACATCGATCACGTGGGCGAGATCCTCGATATGGCGCAAGCCCTCGGGGCGCAGTACGTCGAGCTGGCGAACACCCAGTACTACGGCTGGGCGTGGCTCAACCGCGCGCAGCTGCTGCCGAGCCGCGCGCAGCTCGAGCGGGCGGAGGCCATCACCCGGCGCTTTCGCGAGCGTGCGGCCGGGCGCATGCAGATCTACTTCGTGGTGCCCGACTACTTCGAGACGCGGCCCAAGGCCTGCATGAGCGGCCTGGGGTCGGTGTTCCTCGCCGTTGCGCCCGATGGCACCGCCATGCCCTGTCACGCGGCGCGCATGCTGCCCGGCCTCGACCTGCCCAACGTGCGCGAGTCCGACATCCGCGCCATCTGGTACGACTCGCCGGCCTTCAATCGCTTCCGCGGCGATGCCTGGATGAAGGAGCCGTGCCGCAGCTGCCCGGAGAAATCCAAGGACTTCGGCGGCTGCCGCTGCCAGGCGTATCTGCTCACCGGCGATGCCGCCAACGCCGACCCGGTGTGCGACCTGTCCCCGCACCACGCGCTCGTCACCGAGGCGGTGGCGCGCGCGCAGGCGGCGGACCCGGCGGCCGCGGGGGGCGCGCGCGAGCGGGTACTGGTGTTCCGCGATCACCGCCGGTCGATCCCGGTCGTCCCGCAGGGGGAGCCCGCCCGCCGTCGTTAGCCGCGGGTCTGCTTGAGGACACATGGCGGTCCGGCGCGTACTGAAGATGGGTGAGCCGCTGCTGCGTACGGTGGCGGCTCCCGTGACGCGCTTCGATGCGCAACTGGCGGCGCTGGTCGGGGATATGCAGGACACGATGCGCGCCGCGAGCGGCGCCGGCATCGCCGCGCCGCAGATCGGCGTGAGCGCGCGCGTGGTCATCTTCGAGCTCCAGGACAACCCGCGCTACCCGCACCTCGCTCCGGTGCCCTATACCGTGCTGGTGAATCCGCTTGTCACGCCGCTCACCACCGAGCAGGATGAAGG
>JBOIAH010000108.1:0-2106 GCA_050739055.1 Steroidobacteraceae bacterium
GCGTTTATGTGCGCAACAAGCGCAAGTCCTCCCAGGAAGCGGGGATCGACTCGTTTGCTCACGATCTGCCTGCCTCGACCGGCGAGGGACAGATTCTCGCTCTCATCGACTCACTCAATCGCGACCCGCGTGTCGACGGCATCCTGGTGCAGCTGCCTTTACCTGCGGGCGTAGATGCCAATCGCGTCATGGACGCGGTCGACCCCGACAAGGACGTCGATGGCTTCCACCCGGTCAATATCGGGCTGCTGGCGCAAAAGCGCCCGCGGCTGCGTCCGTGCACGCCGTTCGGCGTGATCCGTCTCGCGCAGGAGTACGGCATCGCCCTCACCGGACTGCGCGCCACCGTGGTGGGCGCTTCCAACATCGTCGGCCGGCCGATGGCGCTCGAGCTGCTGCTCGCCCGCGCCACGGTGACCGTGTGCCACACGGGAACCCGCGAGCTGCGCGCCGAAGTGGAGCGTGCCGAGCTGCTGGTCGCCGCAGTCGGCAAGGCGGGATTCATTCCCGGGGACTGGATCCGCCCCGGCGCCGCGGTGTTCGACGTCGGCATCAACCGCGGGGCTGCCGGCAAACTCGTCGGCGACGTCGAATTCGAGCGCGCCGCCGCGCGCGCCGGCTGGATCACGCCGGTGCCCGGAGGCCTGGGTCCCATGACCATCGCCATGCTGCTAAGCAGCGCGGTGGATGCGGCGTACCTGCGGGTGCGGCGCTAGCCGCCCGCGGCGGGAATAGAATCGGCGCGCGGCGAGTCTTCCCCTGTGGGCAGGGGCGGGCGGCGCCGCGTGAGGGCAGTCCGGTTTCATCGATGGATGACAAACGCGGTCGCTTCGAAGCGCAGGTCATGCCGCACCTGGACGCCGCGCACCGCTTCGCGCGCTGGCTGTCGGGTTCCAGCGGCGAGGCGGACGACGTCGTGCAGGAGGCGTTCCTGCGCGCGTTTCGCGCCTTCGATTCCCTGCGAGGCTCGGACGTGAAGGGGTGGCTGCTGGCGATCGTGCGCAACTGCCATGCGACCGCGGTGAACCAACAGCAGCGGCGTGGGTTCGTGCCCTTGCCGCCAGAGCACGACGCGCAGTTCGGCTCCGCCACGCTTACCGCCACACCCGATCCGGAACGCGCGTCGATCGATCATGAGGACCAGCGCACCCTCGACCGCCTGATCGCGACGCTCCCCGCGGAGCATCGCGAAGTGTTGCTGTTGCGGGAAATCGAGGAGCTTTGTTACCGCGAAATTGCCGCGCTAACCGCAGTGCCAATCGGCACCGTGATGTCGCGGCTGGCACGCGCGCGGGCCGCGCTCAAGATGAAGTGGCTGCAGGAAGCCGCAGGAGAACCGCGTGCAATGCGCTGAACGCTCTCGTGTCCAGGCCTACTTCGACGGCGAGGTCGACGCGCTCTCGGCCGCCGATATCGAGCGGCACGCCGAGCGCTGCCCCGAGTGCCGCGCACTACTTGATGATCTCGAGCAGACGCGCACTCTCATTCGCCGGGACCTGGAGTATGGCCGCGCGCCGCCGGAGCTGCGCGAGCGTATCGCCCGCCTGCTGGATCAGGAGACTGTGGCCACGCCGCGCCGGCCCGATCTGCGGGGGCCGCCGGCGTGGCGCGCACGGCCGTTCTGGATGGGGGCCACGGGTGGGATCGGCGCCGCCCTCGCGGCCACCGTCGCCTTCTTTTTCCTCTCCCCCGCGGCCACGGATCCCCTGCTCGATACGCTGGTCGCCGCCCACGTGCGCTCCCTGATGCCCGCGCACCTGACGGACGTGCTCTCCGCCGATCAGCATACGGTGAAGCCCTGGTTTGCCGGTCACGCCGATGTCTCGCCGGTGGTCGCCGACTTCTCCCCCGAGGGCTATCGCCTCGTGGGCGGCCGCGCGGACTACTTTGACGGTCAGCGCGTGGCGGTTGCGGTCTACGCGCACGGGCCGCACGTCATCAACGTGTTCACCTGGGCGGGCACCCGGCGCAGCTTCCCGAACGCCGCCACGCGCAACGGCTATCACATCCTTTTCTGGAAGGTGGGCGATCTCGAGTATTGCGCCGTCTCGGACGCAGGATGGGAGGAGCTTCAGGGACTGGTGCGTCTGTTGCGCGGTCTGAGCG
>JBOIAH010000109.1:0-4025 GCA_050739055.1 Steroidobacteraceae bacterium
GAGCGGCACGGCGGGCGCCGCTTCCGCAACCGCGCCGGCGGCCTCCGCCGAGGCAGCGCCGCGCGGTCCGCCGGCCGCCCAGGACGCGCGCCTGGCGCTGCGTTTCTCCGCGGCAAGCTGGGTCGAGGTGTACGACGCCACGGGCCGGCGCCTGCTGCAGGGCCTGAGCGAAGCGGATAGCGCGCGCACGCTCACCGGCACGCCGCCGTTGCGGGTGGTGCTCGGCAATGCCCCCGGCGTGGTGCTGCACTTAAACGGCCAGCCGGTAACTCTCGACGGACTGGTACGCCGCGACGGCAGCGCCCGCTTCCTGCTGGATGCCGCAGGGCGCGCCGCCCGGGTTCCGCCCCTGATGGCGCACGGGGGCTGAGTTGACCGACGAAATCCAGCCCATCCGTGGCATGAACGATGTCCTGCCCGCCGAGATCGGCGCCTGGCAGCAGTTCGAGGCGATCACGCGCGAGCTGCTCGGCGCGTACGGCTACGAGGAAATCCGCGTGCCGGTGCTCGAGCGCACCGAGCTCTTCAAGCGCGCGATCGGCGAGCACACCGACGTGGTCGGCAAGGAGATGTATACCTTTGCCGACCGGGGCGGAGACAGCCTCACGCTGCGGCCCGAAGCCACGGCCGGAGTGGTGCGCGCGCTGATCTCCAACCGCCTGCTGCGCGGGCAGCGCCACAAACTGTGGTGCCTGGGTCCCATGTTCCGGCATGAGGCGCCGCAGGCGGGCCGCTACCGTCAGTTCTGGCAGGTGGACGTGGAGGCGGTCGGCTGGCCGGGTCCCGACGTCGACGCCGAGCTCATCGCGCTCAGCGCGCGACTGTGGCAGCGCCTCGGGCTCACCGGGCTGAAGCTCCAGATCAACTCGCTCGGCACGCCCGAGAGCCGCCGCGTATATCGGGCGCGGCTCATCGAATACCTGCGGGCCCATGAGGCGCAGCTCGATGCCGACAGCCAGCGGCGCCTCGGCGGCAACCCGCTGCGGATCCTCGACAGCAAGAACCCGCAGATGCAGGAGCTGATCCGCGCCGCGCCGCGCCTCACCGAGCATCTGGACGGCCAATCGCGCGAGCACTTCGAGGCCGTGGGGCGCATGCTGGACGGGGTGGGTGTGGCCTACGAGATCAATCCCCGGCTGGTGCGCGGGCTCGATTACTACAACCGGACGGTGTTCGAATGGATCACCGCGTCCACCGGCGCCCAGAATGCCGTATGCTCCGGCGGCCGCTACGATGGGCTGATCGCGCAGCTGGGCGGGGACGCGACGCCGGCGGTCGGGTTTGCGATGGGGGTCGAACGCCTGGTGGCGCTGCTGGTCGCGGCCGGGCGCACACCTCCCGCAGTTCCCCCGGACATCTACGTGGTGGTTAACGGCGCCCGTGCCACGGCCGAGGCGCTGCGGATCGTCGAGCGCCTGCGCGGTGAGCGGCCGCGGCTGCGCTTCGAGCTCAACCTGGGCGGGGGTAATTTCAAGACGCAGTTCCGCCGCGCGGACCAGAGCGGCGCGCCGCTGGCGCTGATCATCGGCGACGATGAGCTGTCGCGCGGGGTGCTCGCGCTGAAACCTTTGCGCACGGAATCGGGTCAGAGCGAGTGCCCGGTCGATTCCGCAGCGGCGGGCGTGGATGCGGCCCTGGCAGCCGCGGCCGGCGCCGGCCGCTGAGCTGCGCAAAATTCTGGCAGGAGTGAGCGAGTGAGCGAGTATCTGTCTGAAAAAGAACAATGGGAGCAGATCAAGGAATGGGTGCGCCAGAACGGCCTGTGGGTGATCGGGGGCGTGGCGCTCGGCGCGGCGATCCTCGGCGGCTGGCGCTGGTGGCAGGGGCACATCGACGGGCGCGAGCTGCAGGCCAGCGCCAGGTACACCCAGATGATCGAGGCCCTGGAGCACGGGGATCGCGGCCAGGGCTTCGCGCGGCTCGGTGAGCTCGAGCGCGACTACCCTTCCTCGCCGTATGCCGATCAGGGCAAGCTCGTCGCGGCGCGCGTCTACGTCGAGGGGAACCAGCTCGATGAGGCCGCGCACGAGCTCGACGCCGTGACCCAGCACTCAAAGGATCGCGCTCTGGCGCTGGTGGCACGGCTGCGGCTGGCGCGCGTGCAGATCGCGCAGGGCAAGTCCGAGGCGGCGCTCGCCAGCCTGAACGCGGTCGAGCCCGGCGCTTTCGCGGCCAGCTACCACGAAGTGCGCGGGGATGCCTACTACGCCAAGGGTGACAGGAGCCGGGCCCTGAGCGAGTATCGGGCCGCCGAAACGGGCGGTGGGCTCGCGGACACCGCGCTCCTCGATCTGAAAATCGCCGATCTTGCCGCCGGCGCGCAGCCCACGGGAGCGGCGACTGCGAGCCGCCCGGCCGCAGCCACGGCCGCCGCACCTGCGAAGTAGCCATGCGACACCTGCAACGCTCGATGTGGATCGCGGCGCTCCTGATGACGGTGGCCGCCTGTTCGAAGGACAAGAACATCGACGCGCCGGCGAAGCTCACCTCGCTCACCGCGACGCTGCGGGTCGCTCGCGTGTGGAGCGCCTCGGTCGACGACAAGCATGCCGCGCCGCTGCGCCTGGGGCTTTCCCTGTCGGTCGATGGCGAGCGGGTATACGCCGCGGGGCATCGCGGCGATGTGGTGGCACTCGACCTGGCCACGGGCCGCGCCGCGTGGCGCGTGCGCACCAAGGCACCGCTGTCGGGAGGCACTGCGGCGGGTGAGGGCCTGGTGCTGATCGGTGCGAGCGACGGACGTCTGTTTGCGCTGGATGAGAAGAGCGGGGCCACCCGGTGGCAGGTGCGCCTCAACGGCGAGGTGCTGGCGCCCGCGGCCATCTCCGCGAAGTTGATCGCCGTGCGCACGGTCAACGGCAAGCTGCATGCGCTCAGCCCCGCGGACGGGCACGAGTTGTGGGTGCAGCAGCAGCCGGTGCCGCGCCTGTCGCTACGCGGCACGGCACGTCCGGTGATCGCCGGGGACCTGGTGCTGTGCGGCTTCGATAACGGCCGGGTGCTCGCCTACAGCGGCGGCGATGGTTCGGTGCAATGGGACGCAAACATCGCGCCCCCGCACGGCCGCACCGAGCTCGAGCGTCTGGACGACATCGACACGACGGTGCGGGTGTCCGGGCAGGACGTATATACGGTGGGCTTCCAGGGGAAGATCGCCATGCTGGCCATCGATACCGGCCAGATCTGGTGGGCGCACGACGCGTCCAGCTACCGCAGCCTCGCTCTCGATGACGACACTCTGTACATGGCGACCGCGGACGGCGAAGTCGTGGCGCTGCGCACCCGCACCGGCGCGGAGCTGTGGCGGCAGAAGGCACTGCTGCATCGCGGCTTGTCCGCGGTGGCGGCCATGGACGCGGACCAGGCGCTCGTCACCGCGGACTTCCAGGGCTACGTACACTGGCTCGACAAGGCCACCGGGGCGCTCGCTGCCCGCGCCTCTTCCGGCAAGGTACGCGTGAGCAATTCGCCGCTCGTCGTGGGCAGCCTGGTGCTGGTGATCAATGATCGCGGGCGGATCAGCGCGTTTCGCGTGACGCCGCGGGACGGGGCACGCAAGTAGCAGCGTGCACGGCCGCCGCGCTCGCGCACGCCCGCCAGGCGCACCGCCATGCTGCCCGTCATCGCGCTTGTCGGCCGGCCGAACGTCGGCAAATCGACGCTGTTCAACGTGCTCACCGGGACGCGCGATGCCATTGTGGCGGACGTGCCCGGACTCACCCGTGACCGGCAGTACGGCTTCGGGCGCGTGGGTCCCGTTCCCTACGTCGTCATCGATACCGGCGGGCTGATCGAGAACCCGACCGGAATCGAAGCGCAGATGCGCGCGCAGACCGAACGCGCGGTGGCGGAGGCTGACCGGCTGGTATTCCTCGCGGACGCGCGCGGCGGCCTGTCCCCCCAGGATCACTTCGTGGCGCGCGAGCTGCGCCGCTCGGGCAAGCCGGTGACGCTCGCGCTGAACAAGGCGGAAGGACTGGATGCCGATCTCGCCGGCGCTGACTTCCACTCGCTGGGGCTGGGAG
>JBOIAH010000110.1:0-1546 GCA_050739055.1 Steroidobacteraceae bacterium
AGTGGAAGTTCGGCCCGCTGCGCTGCGACCACGCGGTGCTGCGGGAGCTGCAGGCGGCGCTGCGCACGGGTGAGTGGCGGGTCACCGTGGCGGTGCACGCGGGCTCGCAGCTGATCGGCGTGTGGCCGGGATTTCACGATCAAATCTACGGTCTGGCGGTGGACGTAGGCTCCACCACCATCGCCGCCCACCTGTGCAATCTGGAAAGCGGCGAGGTGGTGGCCTCCAGCGGCTCGATGAACCCGCAGATCCGTTTCGGCGAAGACCTCATGAGCCGCGTGTCCTACTCCATGATGAATGCGGGCGGAGCGCAGCAGCTCACCGAGGCGGTGCGCGGTGCGGTGAATGCGCTCGCGGAGGAAGTGGCACGCGCGGCGAGCATCTCGGTGTCCGACATTCTCGAGCTGACCCTGGTCGGCAACCCGATCATGCACCACCTGTTGCTCGGCATCGATCCGGTGGAGCTCGGCGGTGCACCCTTTGCGCTCGCGACCGACTCGGCCCTCGGCCTGCGCGCCGCGGAGCTCGGCCTCACGCTGCATCCGGGAGCGCGGGTCTACACGCTGCCCTGCATTGCCGGTCACGTGGGCGCGGATGCCGCGGGCATGATCCTCGCGGAGCGTCCGGACCTGTCCGACAAACTCACGCTGCTGGTCGACGTCGGCACCAATGCCGAGATCGTGCTCGGCAACCGCCAGCGGCTGCTCGCCTGCTCGAGCCCCACCGGCCCCGCGTTCGAGGGAGCGCAGATCAGCTGCGGCCAGCGCGCCGCGCCCGGGGCCATCGAGCGCGTACGCATCGACCCGGCGACGCTCGAGGCGCGCTTCAAGGTCATAGGCTCCGATCTGTGGTCCGATGAGCCTGGCTTCACCGAGGCGGTCGCCGGCACCGGGGTGACCGGCATCTGCGGCTCGGGAATCATCGAGGTCATCGCCGAGATGTACCTCGCGGGCATCATCAGCCAGGACGGGGTGGTCGACGGCGAGCTTTCCAGGCGCAGCGATCGGATCGTGCCGACCGGGCGCACCTTCGCCTACACGTTGCACCGCGGCACCGTCCCGCTGCAGATCACCCAGAACGACGTGCGCGCCATCCAGCTCGCAAAGGCCGCGCTGCGCGCCGGCGTGCAACTGCTCATGGACCGCTTAAGTGTCGATCACGTCGAGCGCATCCGCCTCGCCGGCGCATTCGGCAATCACATCGACGTCAAGTACGCGATGATCCTGGGGATGATTCCCGACTGCGATCTCGCACAGGTGTCATCCGCCGGCAACGCCGCGGGCACGGGCGCCCGGATTGCCCTGATCGACCAGTCCTCCCGCAAGGTCATCGAGGACCTGGTGCACCGCGTGGAAAAGATCGAGACCGCGATCGAACCGAAATTCCAGGCGCATTTCGTGGCGGCGATGGGGATTCCGCACTCAAGCGAAGCCTACCCGGAACTGCGCAAGGTGGTGCAGTTGCCAGCCGACAAAGCGCCGGCACCCCGCGCTGGCGCCCGCGGCAGGCGCCGCGCCGGCGTGTAGCGTGGCGCCAGGGTGAGCGT
>JBOIAH010000111.1:0-1223 GCA_050739055.1 Steroidobacteraceae bacterium
CTTCAACGCCCTGCGCGACACGACCACCGACCACTTTCTTGCCACCTACAAAGTGGGCGAGAGTCCCCCATGAACGAGGCCCTGCGCACCCCGGCCGGCGGGCGCATCGACCGTGCGCGCACCCTCACCTTCAGCTTCGACGGCCGCCCCTTCCACGGCTTCGCCGGCGACACGCTCGCTGCGGCGCTGCTCGCCAACGGCGTGCATCTCGTCGGCCGTTCCTTCAAGTACCACCGTCCTCGCGGCATCCTCGCGGCCGGGGCGGAGGAGCCGAACGCGTTGGTGGCGGTGCGCCGCGATGAGGCGCGCTACACCCCCAACCTGCGCGCCACGCAGGTTGAGCTGTACGAAGGGCTCGAAGCCCACAGCCAGAACCGCTGGCCGAGCCTCGCCTTCGACGTCGGCGCCGTCAACGATTGGCTGTCGCGATTCATCCCGGCCGGGTTCTACTACAAGACCTTCATGTGGCCGCGCGGCGCGTGGCAATCGTTCTACGAGCCGCGCATCCGGGCGGCCGCCGGCCTCGGACACGCACCGACCCGGGCAGACCCCGATCGATATGCCAGCCGCTACGCCCATTGCGATGTGCTCATCGTGGGCGCAGGTCCCGCCGGGCTCGCCGCGGCGCAGGCCGCCGCCGCAGCGGGCGCGCGCGTCGTGCTGTGCGACGAGCAGAACGAGTTCGGCGGCTCGCTGCTGTCGGACGGCGCGGACGGGACAGTGATGCTGGCCGGCCGGTCCGCTTCGGGCTGGCTGACCGAAACCATGCAAGCCCTCGAGCGCAACGCGCGCGTCACGCTGCTGCCGCGCACCACGGCCTTCGGGTATTTCCCGCACAATCTCCTGGGACTGAACCAGCGCCTCACCGACCACCTCGCCGACCCGGACCCGGATCTGCCGCGCGAGCGCCAGTGGCAGGTGCGGGCGCGCGAAGTGGTGCTCGCCACCGGCGCCATCGAGCGGCCGCTGGTGTTCCCCGGAAACGACCGGCCCGGAATCATGCTGGCCGGCGCGGCGCGCACCTGGCTCAACCGCTACGGCGTGCTGCCCGGCACGCGCGCGGTCGTGGTGAGCGCCGGTGACGATGCCTATCAGGCGGCGCTCGAGCTGCGGCGCGCCGGCGTCGTCATTGCGAGCATCGCGGACGTGCGCCCTGAGGCCGACGGTCCCTGGGCGCGGCGCGCACGCGAAGCCGGCATGACCGTGCTCGCCGGCGTGACGGT
>JBOIAH010000112.1:0-2091 GCA_050739055.1 Steroidobacteraceae bacterium
GTTCACGACACCCGTGGTGTACCTGTACCTGGATCGTCTGTCGGTGCGCTGGGCGCGCAAACACCCGCATGCAGATCCCGGCCGCGGCGTGCTCGCCGCGCCGCAGGGTGCGCGAGGCGGCCCGTGAAGATCCTGATCGTCGAAGACAACGAGCGCGTCGCGCGCTTCGTCACCAAGGGGCTGCGGGAGGCGGGCCACACCGTCGAGCATGCCGCCAACGGGCGGGATGGAATGTTCATCGCAGCAAGTGAGCCGTACGATGTCATCGTCATGGACCGGATGCTCCCCGGCAACATCGATGGCCTCGCGATCATCGCGGCGCTCCGCCAGGCGGGCAATCGCACGCCGATCCTGATCCTCTCCGCGCTCGATGACGTCGACGAGCGCATCCGCGGCCTGCGCAGCGGCGGCGATGACTATCTCACCAAGCCGTTCGCCTTCGGGGAACTGCTGGCGCGGGTGGACGCGCTCGGCCGGCGCAGCCCCGGGGGCGATGCCGAGCGCATCCTGCAGGTGGGCGACCTGCGCATGGATCTGTTGTCGCGGCGCGTGACGCGCGGCAGCCGCGCCATCAGCCTGCGGCCGCGCGAGTTCAAGCTGCTGGAATATCTCATGCGCCACGCGAACCAGGTGGTTACGCGTACCATGCTGCTGGAGGCGGTCTGGGACTATAACTTCGATCCGCAGACCAACGTCGTCGACGTGCATATCAGCAAGCTGCGCCAGAAGCTCGAGCTCGACTCCGAGCGGGCCCTCGTGCGTACGGTGCGCAACGCCGGCTACATGATGAGCGACCATGAATAGCCTGATCCGCTCCTCGGCCGTCACCTGGGCGGTCGCTTACCTGCTGCTCGGGTTCGCCGCGCTGGTCGCGTTCGCAGTGCCGCTGTGGTACGCGTGGAGCGTGACCATCTTCGACGGCCGCGCGGAGATCCTGGCCGATGACGTGCAGCGGCTGACGGAGGTTTTCCACCGCGACGGGGCCGCGGGGCTCACCGCCTACAT
The DNA here is from genome assembly GCA_050739055.1 of Steroidobacteraceae bacterium. Classification (GTDB taxonomy): domain Bacteria; phylum Pseudomonadota; class Gammaproteobacteria; order Steroidobacterales; family Steroidobacteraceae; genus 13-2-20CM-66-19. The sequence continues at coordinate 1,006 of JBOIAH010000112.1, forward strand.
CGACGCCCGCGTCGGGCTGCAGATCGCGAACGAGCGCACCCTGCTCCTGACCGACGGCGGCTACCGGCGCCTCGCGGGGAACCTGGCCGCCTGGCCGAAGGGGATCCCCGCCAAGGCCGGCATGAACGCGCTCATTGTCGATCTCGCCGGCCAGCCAACCCATACCCAGCTCGTGCAGACGACTCTGCCGGGCGGCTATCACCTGCTGGTGGGGCGCGGCCTGGCGCGCTTCCTGCCGCTCGAGCGGCGCTTCACCTACGGCCTGATCGCCGCCGTGACCTTCCTGTTCGTGGTCGGGGTCGCCGGCGCGCTTCTCATCCGGCGCGAGCTGCTCGCCCGCGTTCAGGGCATCCGCCATACGGTGTCGGCCATCATGGCGGGTGACCTGCGCCAAAGGCTGCCTACGGCCAAGTCCGGCGATGAGCTCGACACGCTCTCCCAGACCATCAACGGCATGCTCGATCACATCGAGCACCTAATCCGCGGCATCAGCAACGTCTCCAACTCCATCGCGCACGACCTGCGCACGCCGCTGGCGGAGCTGCGCTCGCGCCTGGAGGAGCTGGCGTTGACGCGCCCGGCGGCCGCGGAGACCTTCGCCGAGGTCGAAGCGGCAGTCGCTGACGTCGATCGCGTCATGCGCATCTTCAACGCGCTGCTGCGACTTGCGGAGATCGATACCGGCGCGCGCCGCTCCGGTTTCGTGCGGGTGGATGCGGCGGCGGTCGCGGCCGAGGTGGTGGAGTTCTACGAGCCGGCCGCCGAGCAGAAGGGCGTGACGTTCTCGTTCCAGACCACCGGCGACGCCGCGGTGGCCGGCGATCCGGTGCTGCTCGCGCAGGCGCTCAGCAACCTGATCGACAACTCCCTCAAGTGCGTCTCCGCGCGCGGCGCCATCAGCGTGTGCGTCGGGCGGCGAACCGATGGGGCTGTGGAGATCGCGGTCGCGGACAACGGCCCGGGCATCGCCGCTGCCGACCGACCCAAGGCCGTCGAGCGCTTCTTCCGCGGCGACGCGAGCCGCGGCACGCCGGGCGTCGGACTGGGCCTGTCCATCGTGGATGCGGTCGCCCGGCTCCACGGCGG
>JBOIAH010000113.1:0-8162 GCA_050739055.1 Steroidobacteraceae bacterium
CGCCGAGAACCTGCAGCAGTTCGGGCGCGACTACACGGCAGCCGCGCTGTTCCGCCTCGAGCAGAACTACCGCTCCAGCGGCGCGATTCTCGAGGCCGCCAACGGCCTGATCGCCCACAACGCCGGCCGCCTGGGCAAGAAGCTCTGGACGAGCGGCGCGCGCGGCGAGCCGCTGCGCCTGTACACCGCCTTCAACGAGCGCGACGAGGCCGAGTTCGTCACGCACCGCATCCGCGAGCGCGTCGCCCGCGGAGGCCTGCGCCGGGAGATCGCGGTCCTGTACCGCTCCAACGCGCAGTCGCGCGTGTTCGAGGAGGCGTTCCTGTCGGCGCGCATTCCGTACCGCGTGTACGGAGGGCTGCGCTTCTTCGAGCGCGCCGAGATCAAGGATGCGCTCGCCTACCTGCGCCTCATCGCCAATCGCCGCGACGACGCCTCCTTCGAGCGCGTCGTGAACCTGCCGCCGCGCGGCGTGGGCGCCAGGAGCCTGGACGTGCTGCGCGAGCAGGCCAAGGTGGCGGGCGGCTCGCTGTGGGAGACGGCCACGAGCGGGGGCGGCGCGCTCGGGGCGAAGGCGGCCGCCGCGGTCGGCGGCTTCATGGCCCTCATCGAGCGCTTGGCGCGCGACTGCGCGGGACACTCGCTCCACGAACAGGTCGACGCGGTGCTCAAGGCGAGCGGCCTCATCGAGCACTACCGGCGCGACAAGGCCGAACGCGGCGAGGCGCGGGTCGAGAACCTCGATGAGCTGGTGAGCGCGGCGCGCGGTTTCGCGCCCGAGGCGGCCGAGCTGCCGCCGCTGGAGGCGTTCCTGGCGCACGCGGCGCTCGAGTCCGGCGAAGGCCAGGCAAAGGAATGGGAAGACTGCGTGCAGATGATGACGCTGCACAGCGCCAAAGGGCTGGAATTCCCGGTGGTGTTCCTCACCGGCATGGAGGAGGGGTTGTTTCCCCACCAGCGCTCGGCCATCGACCTCGGCGGCCTCGAGGAAGAGCGCCGCCTGTGCTATGTCGGCATGACGCGCGCGCGAGCTGAGCTGTACCTGAGCTACGCCGAGCAGCGGCGCCTGCACGGCGTGGACAGCTTTGGTGCGGCGTCGCGCTTCGTGCGCGAGATCCCCGCGGAGCTGATCGAGGAAGTGCGGCCGCGCGTGCAGGTCGCGCGCCCGCTCGGGGTGGGGCGCTTTCGCCCCGAGGAGCCGGCGGTGGCCGGGGTGCGGCTCGGGGCGCGCGTGCGCCACGGCAAGTTCGGCGAGGGCGTGGTCCTCAACCTCGAGGGCAACGGCGCTCAGGCGCGCGTGCAGGTGAGCTTCGAGCGCCAGGGTACCAAGTGGCTGATGGTGCAGTATGCGAATCTCCAGCCGTTGTAGACCGCCATGAAGATCCTCATCCTCGGCGCGGGCCAGGTGGGGCGCACCGCGGCCCAGCACCTGTCGCGCGAAGAAGCCAACGAGGTCACCGTGGTGGACGTCAACGAGGACACGCTGCGCGACCTGCAGGACCGGCTCGACGTGCGCACCGTGGCCGGCAATGCCGCTTACCCCACGGTGCTGGAAGCCGCCGGAGCTGCCGAGGCGGACATCATCGTCGCGCTCACCTCGAGCGACGAAGTCAACATGATGGCCTGCGAGGTGGCGTTCACGCTGTTTCGCACGCCGACCAAGATCGCGCGCATCCGCGCCGCGGAGTACACCGAGCGTCGCGCGCTGTTCGGCGCCGAGGCGCTCCCGGTGGACGTGGTCATCAGCCCCGAGCAGCTCGTCACCGAGTACGTCGAGCGCCTGATCCACCATCCCGGCACGCTGCAGGTGCTCGAGTTCGCCGACGGCAAGGTACGCCTGGTAGGCGTGCGTGCGCGCCGCGGGGGACTCCTGGTCGGCCACGGGTTGCGCGACCTCGCCGCGCACCTGCCGAAGATGGAAGTGCGCGTGGTGGCGATCTACCGCGACGAGCGCAGCATCCCGCCCGAGGGCGATACCGTGATCAGCGAAGGCGACGAGGTGTTCTTCCTCGCCGCGCGCGACGATATCCGCCGGGTGACCAGCGAAATGCGCCACGCGGACGACCCGGTGCGGCGCGTGGTGATCGCCGGCGGCGGCAACATCGGCTTTCGCCTGGCGAAAAGCCTCGAGCACAACAACCAGGTGAAGCTCCTGGAGCGCGACGCGCATCGCGCGCGCAAGATCTCCGAGCTGCTGGAAAAGGCGATCGTGCTGCACGGGGACGCCGCCGACGAGGAGCTGCTGATCGAGGAGAACATCGACAGCGCCGACGTATTCGCCGCGATGACCAACTCCGAGGAGGCCAATATCCTCTCGGCGATGCTCGCCAAGCGCCTCGGCGCCCACAAGGTGATGGCGCTGATCAACAAGCCCTCGTACACGGAACTCGTGGAAAGCAGCAGCATCGACCTCGCCATCTCGCCCCAGACCATCACCATCGGCTCCCTCCTCGCCCACGTGCGCCGCGGCGACGTGGTGCGGGTGCACGCGCTGCGGCGCGGCGCCGCCGAGGCGCTCGAGGCCATCGTGCACGGCGACGAGCGCAGCTCGCGGGTGGTCGGCAAGATGGTGGCGCAGATCCCGCTGCCCGAGGGCGCCTCCATCGGCGCGGTGGTGCGCGGCGAGCTGGTGTTGATGGCGCACCACGACACGGTGGTGCAGGCCGACGACCACGTGATCCTGTTCCTCGCCGATCGCCGCCACCTCGAGGCGGTCGAGCGGCTGTTCCTGCGCGCCACGCGCTGAAAGTGCGAGCGAGGCAACCGTGCTCGCGGTCGCGCATGTCCTGGGGCTGCTGCTCGCGGGCTTCGCCCTCAGCTACGCGCTGCCGGTCGGCTGCTCGATCATCATCGCCGACGGCCTGTGGCCGAAGTTCCTGGCCGCCGCCGCGATCACCGCCGGCTGCGGGCTCGCGCTCGCCGGGGCGACCTGGCGCTTCCGGCGCGAACTGCGGGCGCGCGACGGGTTCCTGCTGATAACGCTCGCCTGGCTGCTGCTGCCGGCGGCCGCCGCACTGCCGCTGCTGCTCACGCTGCGGGACTTGACTTTCACCGGCGCGTTCTTCGAGGCCATGTCCGGGCTCACCACCACCGGCTCCACGGTGTTGACCGGACTTGATCAGCTGCCGCCGTCGCTGAATTTCTGGCGGCATGCGCTCGAATGGTTCGGCGGCCTGGGGATCATCGTCATGGCGCTCGCCGTGCTGCCGCTGCTCGGCGTGGGCGGCATGCAGCTGTACAAGGGGCAGACGCCCGGCCCGGTCAAGGAGGAGCGGCTCGCGCCGCGCATCACCGAGACGGTGAAGTCGCTGTGGCTGGTATACGCGCTCATCACCGCGGCGGGCATCGTGAGCCTGCGCATCTGCGGCATGTCGTGGTTCGATGCGATATGCCACGCCTTTTCCGCGGTGGGACTCGGCGGATTCTCCACCCATGATCGCAGCATCGCGTACTTCAACTCCGCGGCGATCGAGCTCACGCTGATGGTACTGATGGTGGTCGCGTCGCTGAACTTCGCGCGCCACTTCATCGCGCTGCGGCGCCTGAGTCTCGAGACCTACCAGACCGATTCCGAGTGCAAGGCGATCTTTGCAATCCTGTCGGCGAGCGTGGTCGGGATCGCGGCGCTGCTCACCTGGCACGGCGTGTACCCGGACTTCATGAGCTCGTTGCGCCACTCCGCCTTCAACGTGATCTCGCAGGCGACCACCAGCGGGCTCACCACCCAGGACTACCAGCGCTGGCCGGTGTTCGCCCCCTACTGGATGCTGTTCCTGTCGTGCATCGTGTGCAGCACCGGCTCGACCGGCGGCGGCATCAAGATGTTCCGCACTCTGCTGCTGGCGCGCCAGGCGGGCCGGGAGCTCAAGCTCCTGATCCATCCGGCCGCCATGGCGCCGGTGCGCATCGGCGGGCGGCCGATCCCGGATCGGGTAGGACATGCCGTGCTGGCCTTCATTTTCCTGTACTTCATGACGGTGGCGCTGCTGACTTTCGCGATGCTCCTGACCGGCCTCGACTTCGACTCCGCGTTCAGCGCCGTGGTCGCCTCGATCAACAACACCGCGCACGGCTTCGGCCCGCCCGGCGCGGTCCACAACTTCCACTCCCTCGGCCTCGTGCAGACCTGGATCTGCACCGCGGCGATGCTGCTCGGGAGACTGGAGATTTTCAGCGTGATCGTGCTGTTCCGCCCGGCGTACTGGCGTAAGTAGGGGCGGGTTCGCGAGCCATGCGCACCGGCCTGCTGATCGTTGCGTTGGCGGCGCTGGGCGGCTGCGCGCCGCGAGCTCAGGACACGGCGGCGCGTATCGACACGCTGTTGCGCCCATACACCGGACGCGTCCCGGGCGCCTCGGTGCTGGTGATCCGCGACGGCGTGCCGGTGTTCCGCCGCGCGTACGGGTTCGCGGACCTCGAGCACGGCGTCGTGGCGAGCGCGGCCACGAACTACCGCCTGGCCTCGATGACCAAGCAGTTCACCGCGGCGGCGATCCTGCTGCTCGCAGACGACGGGCGGTTGTCCCTCGACGATCCGCTGGGCCGGTGGCTGCCCTCGCTCCCGCCGGCGGCGCGCGCGGTAACCATCCGCCAGCTCCTCACCCACACCTCGGGCCTCGTCGACTATGAGGACCTCATCCCGCAGGGGGCGACCGTGCAGCTGCACGACGCAGACGTGCTGCGGCTGCTCGAGGCGCAGAACCGTAGCTACTTCGCGCCCGGGACGCGCTACCGCTACAGCAACAGCGGCTACGCGCTGCTCGCGCTGATCGTGGCGCGGGCCTCGGACGAGGACTTCGCCGCGTTCCTGCGCAAGCGGATATTCCTGCCGCTCGGGATGTACGACAGCGTCGCGTACCAGGCGGGCGTCTCGCAGGTGGCTCACCGCGCCTTCGGCTACAGCGCCGCCGGCCGCTCCTGGTCGCGCACCGACCAGAGCCTGACGAGCGCGGTGCTGGGGGACGGCGGCGTGTATTCCTCGGTCGACGATCTGGCGAAGTGGGACGCGGCGCTGTACGGCACGCGCCTGCTCGGCGCCGCCGCGCTGCGCGCCGCGTTCACGCCGGCGACCGCCACCGACGATCCGGCGGTGCGCTACGGCTTGGGCTGGCGCATCACCGGGGAGACGGTCTGGCACTCGGGCGAGACGCTCGGGTTCCGTAACGTCATCGTGCGCTGGCCGCGGCGGCACTTCACCGTCATCGTGCTCACCAACCGCGACGACCCGGAGCCCTACCCGCTGGCGCTCGCCATTGCCAGGCTCTACCTGCCGGACGCGGATGCGCAGCGCGCCGCGCACAGCGCGGCGGGGCCCGATCCGGGCGCGCGTCCCTTACCCGGGGCCGGGCGCTGACCGGAGGCTGCCGCTACTTCTTGGGCTGCCAGTCCGGCATCCCCGCTCGCCAGAACACGAAGGCCGCGATGTCGGCGTCCTCCGCATCGCGGGTGGACTTGGTCGTGCCGAACCCGTGACCGGCGGCGTCTTCCACCCGCAGCAGCACCGGCTGGTGTCCGGGGACCTGCATCAGCCGCGCCGTCATCTTCGCCGGCTCCCACGGCTCGACCCGCGGATCGTTGAGCCCGGTGGTGAGCAGGAACGCCGGATAGTGCCCGTCATCGCGCACGTGCTGGTAGGCGTCCATCGCCAGCAGGTTCCTGAATCCCTGCTCGCTCTTGACCGTGCCGAACTCGGGGACGTTCGCCGGCCCCGAGGGCATGGTCTCGGACCGCAGTGCGTCCAGGTCGCCCACGCGCCCCACCGCGCCGGCAAACAGCTCCGGCCGCTCGGTCGCCGCGCGTCCCACGGTGATGCCGCCGGCGGAGGTGCCCTGGATGGTGAGCATGGCACGCGTCGTGTAGCCGTTGGCGATCAGCATCTCGGCGCAGGCGATGAAGTCCCGCCAGGTGTTGGGCTTGTTGGCATCCTTGCCACCCAGGCGCCAGGCCTCGCCGAGCTCGCCGCCCCCGCGCACGTGGCATTCCGCGTAGGAAGCCCCCGCATCGGCGAGCGACACGATGCGCGGCGAGAAGAACGGCAGCGTGGAAATCCCGTACGAGCCGTAGGCATCGAGCAGCATCGGCCGCGGCTGCACCTTGCCCGCCGGCGTAATCACCGACAGCGGGATTCGGGTGCCGTCGGCGGCGCGGGCGCTGAGCTCCAGGGAAGCGTAGCGGGCCGCGTCGAATGCCGGGCCGGAATCGAGGTGCAAGTCCGTGAACCTGCCCGCCGCCGGATCGTAACGATAGTGCGTCGGCGGATGCACCCAGCCGACGAGGGCGACGATCGCTCCGGGCCGCCGCGGATCGGTCGCAACCTCCTGGACGGTGCCGGCGAACGGCAGCTTGAGCGTCGTGACGGCGCCGTGCGCATCGACCCGCAGCACCTCGCCCGCGAGCCCCGCGCGGGCCCCGGCGTACAAGGCATCCGCCGCGACATGGATCGACTCGATCACGCGGTCCGGCCGCGCGGCGATCACCGTGCGCGCCTGCCCGAGCGTGCCGTCCACCGGCATGGACAGCACCTTGAAGGTCGGCGCGTCCCGGTGCGTCAGCAGGTAGATCGTGGTCGAGTTGGCGTCAAGCCCGGTCACGTCGTCGGCGCTCGCGACGAGCGCTCGCCAGTGCGCGCGCCCGGTGCGCGCCTCCGCCACCGGGGCGATCCACGCCTCGATCTCGTTCTGTACGCCGTTGGCGCCGATCAGCACGGCGCGCCCGGCGCCGGGCACCACGGTCACCGGGGGAAACTTCACCGGGTCGGTGATGGGCCCGAGGCCGACCGAGGCGCCGATCACCTGCGTGGGCGGACTCGTGAGGGTCCAGAACCAGTTTCCCGAGTTCAGGTACTTGTCGCTCGGTTTAGCGCCGGCAGGCAGTTCCTGCATGCGCAGCACGAACAGCCCCGAGCCGTCGTCGAGCCAGGACGGCGAGCCGAATTGCGCCCGATCGATCGGACCTGCGAGGGTGCGGCCGCTCCCCGCATCGAGCACCGTGAGCCTGGACGCCTCCGAGCCGCCCGCCGAGATCCCGACCGCGACGCGCGCGCCGTCGGGCGAGGCCTGGTAATAGTCGATGGCCTGCGGAATGCCCCCTGCGGCCTTCATCAGCGCCGCGGTATCGACTACCGTGCGCGCCGCAGTGCCCGGGTCTTTCACCCGGAGGTCGTACACATCGGAGCCGGGCTTGCGCTCGAGGTAGAAGACGCGGCTGCCGCCGGTCTGCACGCTGTTCACGAAGCCGAACGCCGACCCGAGCTCACTCAGGCGGCGCAGGTAAGCGGCGCGCGGGCCGATCGAATCGAACACCGCGCGGGTCCAGGCGCCCTGGCTCTTCATCCAGCCGAGCGTCGCCGCGTCCTTGGACTCGATGAAGCGGAACGGATCGACGACCCGGGTGCCGAAGTAGGTCTCGGCGACCGGCCGCGCGCTGAGATCGGGCGGCGCTCCGGCCGGCGCTAGCGGCGTCACATTCGCGTCAGCGATCACCGCCGCCAGCGCGAGACCCAACAGAAACCCGCAACGCATGCCTGCATTCATGGGGAACCCTCGCCTCGGGGAAGCGCGCGGGCGCGCCTCAGCTGTGAATATAACTTTCGAGTTGCTCGATCTGCTGCTGCTGCTCGGCGAGGACCGCCTTCACCAGATCCCCGATCGATACCATGCCGATGACGCGGCCGGCGTCCACCACCGGCAGGTGCCGCACGCGCCGGTCGGTGACCAGCCGCATGCACTCCTGCACGGTGGTCTCCAGGGACACGGTGAGCACCGGGGTGCTCATGATGTCGCGCACCGGGGTGTCGGCCGAGGAGCGCCCGCGCAGGATCACCTTGCGCGCGTAGTCGCGCTCGGACACGATCCCCTCGAGCGTCGCTCCCTGCATGACCAGCAGTGCCCCCACGTGGTGCTCGTCCATGAGGCGGATGGCCTCCAGCACCGGAGCCTGGGGCTCCACCGAATAGACCACCCGATCCTTGCGCTCGAGCAGCGTTCGCACCGTGCTCATGTCCTGTCCCTCCGTTTCGGCCGTCGCGGCGTCAGCGCGCGACCGGGCCGACTTCCACCGTGAGCGTTACGTCGGCGCTGACATCCAGCGTCCCGGCCTCCACCGGGGTCGCCGCCTCGGCGGCGGCCGCGCGCGCGGCGGCCATGTAGGAGCGCACCGGGATG
>JBOIAH010000114.1:0-1073 GCA_050739055.1 Steroidobacteraceae bacterium
GGTCTCGGCGCGTACGACGAGGCGCTGCGGATCTACCGCGAGCTCGCGCGGCAGCAGCCGGCGAATGCCGAGCTGCCTGTGTTGATCGCCAGCCTGCTGAAGACGCGCGGCAGCGGCCAGGAGGCGATCGCTGCCCTCCGCGCCGCTGCGGCCACTCCTGCGGCCTGCGCTGAGGCACTCTTCGGACTCGCCAACACCAAGTCGTACCGCTTTGCGGATGAGGAGATCGCGCTCATGCGCACGCGGGAGGCCGTGCCCGGCGCTCCGCTGCCCGACCGCTACCGCTTGTGCTTTGCGCTCGGAAGGGCGCTCGAGGACCGGGCCGAGTACGCCGAGTCCTTTCGTTACTACGCGCGCGGCAACGCGCTCAAGCGCTCCGAGCTGCGCTACGACCCGGACCTGGCCGAGCGTCAGATGCAGCTGCAGTCCACCGTCTGCACGGCCGGGTTCTTTGCCGCGCGCCCGGGCGTGGGTTGCACTCGGCCCGATCCGATCTTCGTCCTGGGGCTGCCGCGCTCCGGCTCGACGCTCATCGAGCAGATCCTCGCCTCGCACCCGCGCGTCGACGGCACGCTCGAGCTGCCGGAAATCCCGCGCCTCGTGCAGCAGTTCCGAGACCGGGTGGCCACCGGCGGCCCGCCACGCTACCCGGGTGTGCTCGCCGGGCTCGAGCCCGAGCGCTTCCGGCACATGGGCGAGTACTACCTCGAGGAGACGCGGCCTTACCGGCGCGGCGCCGAGTTCTTCGTTGACAAGCTCCCCGGGAATTTCCGCGATATCGGCTTCATCCACCTGATCCTGCCGAATGCGAGGATCATCGATGCGCGCCGGGCCCCGATGGCGTGCTGCTTCGGCAACTTCAAACAGCTCTTCGTCAACGGCCAGGAGTTCACCTACGACTTAGCGGACCTCGGCCGGTACTACCGCAACTACGTCGCCCTCATGGAGCACTGGGATCGGGTGCTGCCGGGAAAGGTCCTGCGCGTGCGGCACGAGGACGTCGTCCATGACCTCGAGGGGAGCGTACGGCGGCTGCTCGCCTTCTGCGGACTCGAGTTCGAGCCCGCCTGCCT
>JBOIAH010000115.1:0-3680 GCA_050739055.1 Steroidobacteraceae bacterium
GCGCAGGCCGGCGGCGAGTGGCGCGCGCGCACTGCGCCACGCCGGGTACAACCCGGAAGCAAGCGCGGCCGCGAGCGCGAGCCACAGGGCATGGGTGAATTGCGCCGCACTCAGATGCAGGTCGATCTGCCAGCCGAACGCGCGGCGGTTGATCACCTCGGTGAGCACCAGCGCAGTGAGCAGGCCCGCAGGGACGGCCGCCAGCAGCGCCGCGATTCCCATGAACGCAGTCTGCGCGATGATGAGCGCCGCGGTCCCGGCCGGAGTCAGTCCGAGGCAGCGGACGAGCGCCAGCTCCCGCGACCGCTCCAGCTCCCACGCGAGCAGCGCGCTCACGAGGCCGATTGCCGCGACCCCCGCCGCCAGCCAATAAAGCACGCGCGTGATTACGAAAGTCCGCTCGAAGATCTGCATCGACAGCGCGCGGATATCGGCGTTGGAACGGATGAGCAGCGCCTGCCGGCCGCGCCCGGCGGCGCGCAGCTGCTCGACGCTCGCATGCAGTGGCGCGCCCGGGGCGAGATACAGCCCGAGCGCGCTGACCGCCTCGTCGTGCCACAGCCGTTGGTATTCATCCAGCTCCATGAGCACTTCGCCCCGATCGTTGCCGTATTCGCGGTACACGCCCGCGACCGTAAAGGCGCGCGGCCCTTCGGCCGTGTTCAGCTCAAGCGTCGCACCCGGCGCGATCCCGAGCCGCCAGGCCAGCGGCTCGGAGGCGAGAATGTCCCCGCGGGCGAACCGCGGCCAGGCGTGCGCCGCATCCCCGCGCGTGAACTGCAGCCCCGCGTAGCTCGCCGGTGCCAGGCGCACCGCGTGCAGGTCCAGCGGCCCGCGCGCCGAGTCGACCACCGCGCGGCGGCTCTCACTGTGCGCGCGGATCGCCGGCACGGCGAGCAGGGCGCGGATCACCTGCGGATCGAGCCCGCGTTCGGGGCTTTCCGCCCCCGGGCCCGGCGCGCTCACGTAGATGTCGGCGCGCATGGTGTGCAGCAGCCATTCGTGCAGCGATTCGCGGAAGCTCTCCACCATGATGGCGACGCCGATCATGGCGGTGAGCGCCATGCCGAGCGCCGCGATGGCGACCCCGGTGCGGCTCAGGGAGGCGGCAATGTCGCCGCACGCGAGTCGCGCCACCGGGCTGGCACGCGCGGCGAGCCGCGCGCTCGCGCCGGCCAGCACGCGCAACGCCGCCGGCGTCACCGCCGCGACGCCCAGCAACAGCATGAAGAGCGCGGCGAACCCGCCCAGGAGACTGCGGCCGGAGACGAGCACCATGAGTCCCGCCCCGAGCGTCAGCAGCGCGCCGCTCACGAAGAGCCGGCGCGCCAGGTGCAGCGCGCGCGCTTCCAGCACCGAACGCTGCAGTCCCAGCTGCGGCGCGCTGGCTGCCACCTCGAGCGCCGGCAGCAGCGCCGCCGCGAGCGCCGTCCCGAGCCCGGCGCCCAGGGCCTTCACGAGCGAGCTCGCCGGCACGGTCACCTCGTTGACGGCCACCACGAAGTACAGGTCGTTGATGGTCTGCGACACGAGCCCGATGAGTCCGCGCCCGATCGCAAGCCCGAGCAGCACTCCGCATCCGGCGCCCACCGCCCCCAGCACGGCGGCTTCTCCGAGCACCAGCGTCAGCACCTCGCGCCGTGTCGCGCCGAGCGCGCGCAGCACCCCGATGATGGCGCGGCGCTGCAGGACCGCGAAACTCACCGCGCCGTAGATGAGCAGCGTCCCGACCAGCAGCGCCAGCAGGCTCATGGCCTTGAGATTGGTGGTGAAGGCCGCCGTCATGGCGAAGGTCTCGCGCGCTTCGCTTGCGGTCGCATGGACGCTGAGCTCAGGGGGCAGCAGTGCGCGCAGCCGCTTAAGATCCGCCGCCCCGGCGGCTGCCGGCGGCAGGCGCACGTCGATCCTCGACAGGCGCCCGGGCGCCGCAAGCCACTCCTGCGCCTGCGCGACGTCGGTCAGAATCAGGCCGTCGAACCCCGGGCCCGCGTCCGCAATCCGCGCGATCAGGGTTGCGGTGTGGCGCACGCCGCCGATCTGCAGCCCGAAGCTTGCGCCGCTCGCGAGCCGCAGCTGCTGCGCGGTCCGTGCGCTCATCACCACGGCACCGGGCTCGGTGAACCACGCCCACAGCAGCGATGCGTCGGCATCGACGCCGGTGAAGCGCGGCGCGGCGCCCGGCCCGGCCGCGGCATCGAGCTGCGCGGTTGCCAGCGGATCGATGCCCAAGAGCTGCAGGGTGCGGTCCCCGACCGTGACGTAGCCCGCGAGCAGCGGCGCGAACGGCGGCTGCGGGGCGCCGGGCAGCAGATCCTGGGTGCGCAGGCGCGCGTACCAGCGCTCGTCGATGCCCTGCGGACCGCCCACGATCTGGTGCGTGGCGGTGCCCTGCACCGCCTGCAGCGACAGCTCGAACGCACGGCGCGCGCTGGCGGTGGCGACGTCGACCGCCACGATGGTGCCGACCCCGAGCGTGAGCCCGATGAGCGCCAGCGCCAGTTGCACCGGGTGGCGCACCAGGTGCCGCAGGCTCGCGGTGCGCAGCGTTCCCAGACCCGAGCCGGACGGCGCGGTCATGGCGGCGCCGCCCGTGGCGCGCTCCCCGGGTGCAACCGCCCCTCGCGCAGCTCCAGCACCCGATCGGCGGCGCGCGCGAGCGCGGCGTCGTGCGTCACGATGAGGAGAGTCGCGCCGTACCCCCGCGCGAGCGACAACAGCACGGGCAGCACCTCGCGCGCGGTTTGCTCGTCGAGGTTGCCGGTCGGCTCATCGGCGAGCAGCAGCTTGGGTGCGTGCACCAGCGCGCGCGCGATCGCCACGCGCTGCCGCTCACCGCCCGAGAGCTGGTCCACCGCGCTGCCGCCGCGGCCGGCGAGACCCACGGCCTCGAGCACCGCCGCGGTGCGCGCGCGCGCCGCGGCGCCGCGCACCCCGTTCAACTCGAGCACCAGGCGCACGTTCTCGCCGACGTCGAGGGTGGGGATGAGGTTGAAGAACTGGTAGACGAAGCCGACGTGCGCGCGGCGGAACAGCGTGCGCGCCGGCTCTCCCATGGCGGTCACGTCGCGGCCGTCGATTTCCACCGTGCCGCTGTCGGGCCGGTCGATGCCGCTGACGAGATTGAGCAGCGTCGACTTGCCCGAGCCGCTGCGGCCCATGACCACGACCGTCTCCCCGCCCGCGACCTGCGCATCGGCGCCGTCGAGCACGCGATGCACGCGAGCGCCTTCGCGGAAGCTGCGGTGCAGTTGCCGAATGGTCAGCACGTCCCGCATTGTATCGACCGTGATCACCGTCCATCACCTGAACAACTCGCGCTCGCAGCGCGTCCTGTGGCTGCTGGAGGAGCTCGGGTGCGGATACCGGGTCGAGAAGTACCAGCGCGACCCGCACACGCTGCTCGCGCCGCCGGAACTGCGCCGCGTGCACCCGCTGGGAAAATCCCCGGTGATCACCGACGGCGCCCACACCCTCGCCGAGTCCGGCGCGATCATCGAGTACCTCATCGACCGCCATGGCAACGGCCGCCTGCGGCCGGCGCCGGGCACGCCGCAGCACCTGCGCTATACCTACTGGCTGCAGTACGCGGAAGGCTCGGCCATGCCGCCGCTGTTGTTGCAGCTCGTCTTCCGGCGCCTGCCGGCGGCGGCTCCGGCCCTCATCCGCCCCCTGTTGCGCGC
>JBOIAH010000116.1:0-2606 GCA_050739055.1 Steroidobacteraceae bacterium
CCCGCGAGCGGCGCGCTCGGGGCGCAGGCGGTGAAGCTCGACAGTGGCGTCGGCAGCACGTGCACGCGCCGCACGCCGATCGCGACGCTCTGTCCGCGGCGCACCTCGAAGCCACGCTGCTCGTGCCGGGTGCGCGTGACCTGCAGGAACGGGATCGCCTCGCCGTCCGCGGCGGCCAGCAGCGGCGCGTGCGCCTCATCCTCGAGCCGCACCCGCATGCGCTCCAGCGCGCCGGTGAATACCACCTCGTCCACCACGCCGCGGGCCAGGTAGCCGCAGTCGAGCGCGTCGCGCGCCCCCGCGACCTCGACTTCCTCCGGACGCACCACCGCAACTACCTCGTGCTCGCGCACCGGCTGCGGTGGCTCGCTCGCTGCGAGGGTGGCGGCGCCCAGCTGGATGCCCTCCGGGGTGCTGCGCGCCAGGAACAGGTTCGCGGCCCCGAGGAAGGTGGCGACGAAGCGCGTCGCGGGCCGCGAGTACAGCTCGTGCGGCGCGCCCATCTCCAGCAGCCGCCCGAGATTCATGATCCCGATGCGGTCCGCCATGGCGAACGCCTCCTCCTGATCGTGGGTCACGAGCACGGTGGTGATGCCGAGCTCACGCTGCACCTGGCGGATGGTGCGGCGCAGTTCCTCGCGGATCTTCGCATCCAGCGCCCCGAAGGGCTCATCGAGCAGCAGTACCTCGGGCTTGTGGGCCAGCGCGCGCGCCACCGCCACGCGCTGTTGCTGGCCGCCGGACAGCTGCGCTGGCAAGCGGTCATCCATGCCCTCGAGCGCCACCAGGCGCAGCAGCTCCTGGCGGCGCTCGCGGCGGCGCCGTGCGCGCATGTGCCGCACGCGCAATGCGAACTCGATGTTGTCGGCGACCGTCATGTGGCGGAACAGCGCGTAGTTCTGGAACACCAGCCCCACGCCGCGCTTGCGCGCCGCGACGTGGGTGACGTCGCGGCCGTGCAGCGCGATGCGCCCGTGGTCAACCCCGGAGAGCCCGGCGATGGCGCGCAACAGGGTGCTCTTGCCGCTGCCACTGGGCCCGAGCAGCACGAAGAACTCGCCGTCCCCGATGTCGAGAGAGACGTCGTTGACGACCGGGACACCCGCGTAGTGTTTGGTGACCTGATCGAGCGTGATGGACATGACGCGGATGCTACCGGGCCGGCGCTCGGGGCGTCAGTGTCCCTCAGGTCAGGGCGGTGACAAACAGGTTATAGATGCGGGGTCTACCACGGCGTGCCCGCCAGCTCGCCCTTGTAGCGCTGCAGCTCCTCGTACACCCGCCGCCAGCGTGGTCCGGGCTTGCCGGTGCCGACCGGCCGTCCGTCCAGGCGCGTCACCGGCTGCACTTCGCGCGTGGCGGCGGAAATCCAGATCTCGTCCGCGGCGCGCAGCTGCGCCTCGCTCACCGGGGCGGCGCGCCACGGCAGGCCGGCGCGCGCGGCCATCTCCTCCACCACGCCGCGGGTGGTGCCGGGGAGGATGCGGGGGGAGTTCGGCGGCATGAGCAGCTCGTTGCCGATGGCGACGTGCACGGCCGACGCGGACGCCTCGGTCAGCTCCCCGTCGCGCAGCAGGATGGTCTCAGCGGCGCCGGCGTCCACCGACTGCTGCCGCAGCAGCACGTTGGCGAGCAGCGAGACCGACTTGACGTCGCAGCGCGCCCAGCGGGTATCGGCCGCGGTGATGCAGGCAACGCCCGCCTGCATGAGTTGCGGCGCGATCGACGGCAGCGGCGCGCAGAACGCAAACACGGTGCGTGGAATGTCCGGCAGCGGCGCGTGCGTGCGGCCGTGCTGCGCGCCGCGCGTGACCTGCCAGTACACGTACTGCTCGCCGCCGCCGTTCCTTTCGGTAAGCGTGCCGAGGATCGCACGCCATTCACCGCGGGTATGCGGATCCGCCATGGCGAGCGCCGCGAGGCTGCGCGTGAGGCGCTCGGCGTGCGCGCTGAAACGGAACGGACGTCCGCCGTACACCGGCATGAGCTCGTAGACTCCGTCCGAGTACAGAAAGCCGCGATCGAGCGGCGAGATACGCGCTTGCGCAAGCGGCAGATATGCGCCGTTGAGGTAACACAGCGGGAGCGGTTCGGCCATGAGTTGCCTCTGTCGATGCGGCTTCTAGCGGAACCACAGCGTGATGGTGTCCACCGCGCGTCTCCACAGGCTGCCCAGCGGCACGGGCGCGAGCGGCACCAGCGGGGCGCGCGCGATGACCTGCCCGCTGCCATCGGTCACGGTGAATTCGCCGACCGCCTGGCCGGCGGCGAGCGGCGCGATCAGCGGTTCGCGGGTGAGGTGCGCCTCGGTCTTCAGCGCGGCGCTCTGGCCGCGGGCGACGCTCGCGTACACATCGTACGGCACGCCCACGGCGGCGAACTCGGTCGCCGACTTGTAGATCCGCGGTTGGAGCACGGCGGCATGCGCCGCCCTGACGTGGATGGTCTCGTAGAAGGTATAGCCGTAGTTGAGGAGCGCCGCGCTCGCGTCCTCGCGCCCCCGCACGCTCGACGCGCCCATCACCACCGACACCAGCCGCATGCCGTTGCGCAGTGCGGAAGTCACCAGACAGTAGCCGGCCTCGGCGGTGTGCCCGGTCTTCAGT
>JBOIAH010000117.1:0-2363 GCA_050739055.1 Steroidobacteraceae bacterium
GGTCCGGGGAGGTGCACGCCGGCCCACAGCTCGGCTGCCGACACAGCGGGCACCGGCGGGCGGGCCAGCGCACGCAACGCGGTGACCTGCGGCGCAGGCTGCCTGTCTGGCCGCGTGATGCCACCGCGCGGCGGCACGTCATCGGCCGGTCCGGGACGCAAGACCATGCATTCAGCCCCGGGCGCGCCCCGCTTCAGCCTCGGGCCATGCCAGCTCGACGGCACCGCGGACCACGCCGCGGCCTTTCAGGAAAGTCACGCGCACGCCTGCCGCCAGCGGTTCCAGGCTGACGCGCAAAACCGCAGGGGTTGCTTCCCGCGCCGCACTGCGCGGGCGAAACAGCACCCCGAGGGTCCGCCCCCGCTCGGCGGCGAGTTGCAACCGGCGGATTTCGCGTGGCTTCGGCCCCCGTGCCCAGGCGAGAGCCGCATCACAGGCGCCCGAGCCGAGCACCTGTTCGAAAGCCCACAGCGGACGCGCGCCACCGACCACGGCCACCCGATCGAGTGCCATGTCGGCCGAGGCGAGCGCCGGCGCGAACGGCATCAACGGGGGTGCTACCCATACGCACCAGCGTGCCGTCGCGGCGCGCGTCAGCGCGGCGAGCGCCGGCAGCAACAAGGACAGCTCACCGCTGCCAAAGCGCGCGGCGAGAATCTCGATCAGGCCGGTGCGTGGCCAGCCCTTACCGGGCAGCTGCTCATCCAGGGCGGCAAATCCGCTGGGCAGCACCTGCTGGTGCGCGGCGCTGCGCCCGCGCCAGATGGCCGGATGCTCGAGCAACCGAGCGAGTTTCGCCTCGCCATCCATAGGCTCATGAGCTCGGCTGGTGCGTCAGGTTTTACGCTGCGCATCAAGCCCCGGCGCTCTCGTGTCAACGGAGTGCTCGGCTGGTGCGTCAGGTTTTACGCTGCGCATCAAGCCCCGGCGCACCACGCCCACCACGATCCCCTCGATGAGCAACGTCTCCTCTTTCAGATCCACCCGGAGCGGCTCGAATTCGGGGTTCTCCGGCAGCAGCCACACGATCGAGCCTTCCTGCCGGTAGCGTTTCACGGTGACTTCATTCTCCAGGCGGGCGACCACGATCTGGCGGCTGCGCACTTCGGAGGTGCGGTGCACCGCGACCAGGTCTCCGTCGAGGATCCCGGCATCTTTCATGCTCATGCCGGTGACCTTCAGAAGGTAATGCGGCCGCGGCTGGAACAGTCCCGGATCGATCTGCAGCCGCGCCTCGAAATTCTCTTCGGCGAAGATCGGCTTGCCAGCGGCTACCCGCCCGATGAGCGGCAAGCCCATCTGCTCCCGGATGGTGTCTTTCAGCTGGATGCCGCGCGAGGTGCCGGGCACGAGCGCGATGACGCCCTTGCGCGCCAGGGCGCGTAAATGCTCCTCGGCGGCATTGGCCGAGCGGAACCCGAGTTCGTGTGCGATCTCGGCCCGCGTCGGCGGCATGCCGGTATGGGAGATGAAACGCTGAATGAGGCGCAGGATCTGTGTCTGACGGGGGGTCAGGTCGGACATTTTGAGCTGCCTGTTTATATATACAGCTACTGTAATTATATCCAGATCCCGTCCTTCGGCAAGGGGTGCCCGCACACCTCAGTTCACTCGCCCGAGCGCACCGGTACCTGAACTGCACCTGAACAGTACTCACTGCCGCGCAGGCTCACCGCACTCCATCCACTCGATGCGACGACATCGCGACGCACGCCACGCGCGAGTGCAATCAAAAATTCTAAAGGACGCCCCGGCGCACTCATCGACGCCGTGCCGCGCGCCGACTCCAGCGCGGCGCGTCAGCGCACCTACACGCCTGAAATTCCGGACTCGAACACATCGCGCCGTCGTCAACAGGAGCCGCGATAGACACGCCGAATACGACTGTAGCTGTCGCGAGCAGAAGACAAGACGCGTGCCGGGAGTTGCATTCCCGTGGTAAATTTGGTGCAGTTGCATGGCGGCGACGGCGTAACTTGCGCGCCGGCCTCGCATCGGTTATCAGGACATCCCGAATCAACAACCCAAAGGGGACGTGTATGAAGTTCGCGAGCGTTGTGAAGATAGCGGCCGCCGCAGCCGTGATTGGACTGGCTGGCTGTACGGATCTGAAGCCCCTTCAGGCGGAAGTGGCGGATCTGAAGGCCCAGCTGGGCAAGGCGCAGGGTGACTCGTCAGCGGCCAAGAGTGAGGCCGATCAGGCGAACGCCGCGGCCCAGTCGGCCAGCCAGTCGGCCAGTGGCGCGCAGAGCACCGCCAACCAGGCGTTGGCTGCGGCTCATGCCAGCCAGTCGTGCTGCGACGCGACCAACGAAAAGATCGACCGGATGTTCAAGCGTTCGGTCTCCAAGTAAGGTACTTCT